>NZ_JBEZXR010000058.1:0-57222 GCF_040638135.1 Streptomyces sp. NPDC026673
GATGCCCCCGGCGCGGGCGGCCAGGAACACGTCCACCCGGTCGTTGACGATCAGCGCCACGTGCTCCGCTCTCCGGTCCGGCGAGGCTGCGGGCGATGACCATGCGCTGGATCTGGTTGGTGCCCTCGACGATCTGCAGCACCTTCGCCTCGCGCATGTACCGTTCGACGGGGAAGTCGGCGGTGTAGCCGTAGCCGCCGAGCAGCTGGACCGCGTCCGTGGTCACCTGCATGGCGGCGTCCGTGCAGAACAGCTTGGCCATGGCGGCCTGCCGCGAGAACGGCCGGCCCGCGTCCCGCAGCCGGGCCGCCGCGAGGTACAGGGCCCGGCCGGCCTCGATCTTGGTGGCCATGTCGGCGATCATGAAGCGCAGCCCCTGGAAGTCCACGACGGGACGGCCGAACTGCTGCCGGGTCATGCCGTACGCGAGCGCCTCGTCCAGCGCCGCCTGGGCGACGCCGATGGCGCAGGCGGCGATGCCGAGCCGGCCGGAGTCGAGCGCGGCCAGCGCGATGGTGAAGCCCTGGCCCTCCTCGCCGACGCGGCGGCTGTCGGGAACGGTCACGCCGTCGAAGTGGACCTGGGCCGTGGGCGACCCCTTCATGCCCATCTTCTTCTCGGGCACCGCGGCCGTGAGGCCCTCCGCGTCGCCCGGCACGAGGTACGCGGTGATGCCGCGCGGGCCCTCGGCACCGCTGCGGGCGAGCACCGTGTAGAAGTCGGCGACGCCGCCGTGGGTGATCCACGCCTTGGTGCCGTCGATCCGCCACGCGTCGCCCTCCCGGGTGGCCCGGGTGCGCAGGGAGGCGGCGTCGGACCCGGAAGCGGGCTCGGAGAGGCTGTAGGCGCCGAGCAGGGAGCCGCCGAGCATGGCCGGGAGGTGCTCGGTGCGCTGCTCCTTGCTGCCGAAGTGGGCGACCCCGTGGCAGGCCAGGGTGTGCACGCTGACGCCGAGACCGACGGTGAGCCGGGCCGCGGCCAGTTCCTCCAGCACCTGCAGATAGACCTCGTACGGCTGGCCACCGCCGCCGTACTCCTCCGGATAGGGCAGTCCGAGCAGCCCCGCGTCGCCGATGAGGCGGAAGACCTCGCGCGGGAAGACACCCGCGTCCTCCTCCTCGGCCGCCTTGGGCCTGATCTCCCGCTGGGCCATCTCGCGTACGAGCGCGAGCAGGTCGCGGGCCTCCTCGGTGGGAAGCTGTCGGTCCACCGGCTGAAGGCCGTCGTGGGACATGGCGGCACTCTCCTCCCTGTCGGGCGCTGCGGCGGCGTCCGCTCAGGGTGTGGCGGCGCTACCGGTTTGTCGACCGTCGTCCGATGGTCTCCCGCCGGGTCACGGCATGGTCCGACCTGCGGCTTCGGCGCGTTGGAGTATGCCCGATCGGAGGCGCCGGAGTCACGGGGTGCCAGGTCCGTCGGCGCGGGTGGGGGCGGATTTTTCCATACCGCGCACCCGCGGGCGGGCTTTTCGCAAGGCTGTACGGATCATTGGGCCGTTCGGGTTAGCGTCGTCGGGCGCGCGGTGCGCGTGCGGGGCGTGTGCCGCCCGCGCCAGCAGTCGAGGAAAGGTGTTGCCGGTGTCCGTGTTCCGAACGTGGGGCCCGAGGGTGGCCGCGGTGGCTGCCGTCGCACTGCTGGGGACGGGCTGCGGCGGCCAGGACACCGCTGCGACGGGCGGTCCTGTCGCACTCGAGCGGATCGGTGAGGCCGTAGGCTGCACCCCGCAGGTGCAGACCGATGTGCGGGAGCTGCGCCAGGGTGCGTGCACGACGGCACGCGGTGCCTATGTGATGCTCACCTTCACCAGCGAGGCCGGCCAGAAATCCTGGCTGGAGGAGGCGCAACCGTACGGTGGCTCCTATCTGATCGGGAAGCGCTGGGTAGTGGAGGCCGAGCCCGAGGCGCTGGAACCGGTACGCGAGAAACTCGGGGGCAGGGTCGAGGAGGGCGCCCACCACGGCGGGCACTCCTCCGCGGCGCCCTCGGCCGCCGCGTCCGCCTCGTCCTCCAGCGCGAGCCGGTAGCAGCCGGGGCAACGGGCCCTTCCCCTCCCCCTCCGCCGACCTGTGCGGCGCTCTGCGACGGCTGTCCCCGGTGGGGTTCCGTGGTCACGTCGCGACATTCGGCGAACGTGACGTCAACCGACGGCCAAGGCCCACCGGAGGCATGCCCGCGACCTGCCACCCGGCGAGGGGGACACCCACCCGAGCGCCTCCGGACCAGGCCGGGGCCGCGTGAACCACGGCCCGGACAGGGCGAGACCCGGCACACGTCGGCCTTCGCCTGATGTGCCGGGCCGCCGTCGGCCGCGGGCGCCTGGGGAGGGCGGGTCAGACCTCCAGGTCGTTCTCGATGCGCCTGAGCTGGTGGCGGGCCATCGCCAGGTTCGCGCGGTCCTTGTCCAGCGCGACGTAGAGGAACAGGCCCTTGCCCGAACGCCCGGTCAGCAGCCGGATCATGTGGATCTGGGTGTTGAGCGTGATCAGGATGTCCTCGATGTGCTCCTTGAGGTTGAGCATCTCCATCGTGCGCATCTTGGCGCGGACGACGTCGGTGTTGCCCGCGGCCGCGACGGTCAGGTCGAGGTCCTTCGAGCCCCCGAGGGTGCCCAGGGCCATACCGCTGCCGTAGTCCACGAGAGCGACGCCCAGGACGCCCTCGATCGACGTCATGACATCCTTCAGCGCGGTCTCGGTGTTGGCCATTGCGGTCTCGCTTCCTTGTCGTTGAGTTCTCTGACGTGACGAATGCCTGGGTCCGGTGGCGGCGCGGCCGCGTCCGGTGCCCGACGGCTTGTCGGCTGATGAGCTGGGTCCTACGGTCATTTCCGCTCCTGACGTTGGAGCGCGAGGTCGACGAGATCCTCGATCCGTCGAATGGATCGGCGGGCCTCCAGGTGCAGTCGGCCCACATTGGAGTCGGGGCCCGCCACCAGGGCGAGGGCCATCGCACCGCCGGCGGCGTACGCGGCGACGTAGCCGCTGTCCCCCCTGACGAGGAGTTCGCGGAAGCCGCCGCGTTCGGTGGCCTCCGTGATACGGGCCGCCACGCCCAGTGCCGCGGCGGTCAGCGCCGCGACCCCCTCCGGTTCCGGCCCGCTCAGGTCGTGCGCCACGACCAGGCCGTCGACGCTGGCGACGAGCCCGCCCGTCAGGTGCGGCACCCTCGCCCGCAGGCTCCGGAGTTCGGCCAGTACATCGGCTTCGAGTGCCACCAGCTGTCTCCTTCCGGCGAGCTGCCGCAGAGCCTTCCTCCACGGACGTTCGGCGGGCGCCGGGCGGGTGGGCAGGGCGCTCACAGGCGGGCCTCCAGGGCGGCACGAAGTCGTAGCAACAGGGCGACTGAGGGATCCGAGGACGACAGGACCGCCGGCTGCGGGCCGCCGCGGGTGAGGGGCGGAGGCTCCGGCGCGGGCGGCAACGGCACCGGAGCCGGGGCCGGGGCCGGAGACAAAACCGCAGCCCGTGGGACCGGAGCCGGGGACGAAACCGCGGCCGGTGGGGCCGGAGCCGGGGGCGCCTCGGCCCGGACCGGGGTGCTGATCCGCCCGATCGCGGCCAGCCGGCGTACGTCCAGCAAGGTCGCGAAGGCGGAGCGCCCCAGGTGCCAGGCGATCTGGACGGGCGTGCGGGATCCGTCCGCCGCCGCCAGGACCGCCAGCTGCGCGGGGGTGGGGGCCCTGGCCCGGCCGCCCCGCGCCTCGCCGCCCGTGCGGGGGACGACGGGGCCGGCGTCGGTGTCGTCCCACGGCCAGGCCCGCTCCAGTTGGGCGCGACGCCGCTGCGCCTCCCGCGCCACGCGCTGTGCCGGGACCGGCCCGGAGATCGGGCCGAGCCGGGAGGTGGCGCCCGGCTGGAACCGGTCGGGCTCCGAGTCGGGCAGCAGGGTGAAGTAGGCGGCGTCGAAGAGCGCCAGCAGGTGGCAGAGCTCCAGCTCCCCGCGGGCCACCCGGCCGGTGTCCACCAGATGGCCGCCCACCCCGCGCTCGGCGCCCGCGGTGGTGACCGCCTCACGCCACTGGTCCGGGGAGAGCAGCCCGCAGGCCATCAGCCGTACCCCCAGGTCGGGGGCGCAGGGGCTCTCGGCGTGGACGATCGCCCCGTCGCGCAGGTAGACCGCCCCCGCCGAGCCGTACAGCGCCCCGCTGGCCTTCGCCTCGGCGAGCCGGGCCAGCGCGGCGGTGAAGGCGTACGCGCCCACCACCCCGGCGCGCACCTGGGCCGGCGCGCCGCCGCGTGCCGGAGTGCGCCGGGGCAGGCTGCGCACGGCCAGCGCGGGCAGCCCCGCCTCGCTGCCGGTCATACGAGCACCAGCCGCTCGGCGATGGACTGCAGCCCGATCCGGGCGACGGCCAGGTTGGCGATCGACCGGTCCAGCCACAGGTAGAGGATGACGTCGCTGTCGAAGGACGTGTCGAGGAAGCGGATCAGGTGATAGCTCCCCGGCGCCGTGATGATGATGTCCTCGACCGGCACCCTCCCGGACTCCTTCGCGGTGAAGGTGCCGCCCTCCACGACCGCGCGCGCCGCCTCCGTGGTGTCGGCGGCGGCCGCCTCGTGTCCGTGTCCCGGCTCCTGCCCGACCGCCCCGAGGAGGAGGCCGCTGCTCCAGTCGACCACGCTCGCCCCCAGCACACCGGGAATCGCCAGCGCCTCGGAAAGGCACTCGTCTATGCCGGGCACGCGCACCCCTTCGCCGCCACTTCTGGTATACGGAACAGCACGGAACGTTACTCATCCCGTACGCGAAAAAGGTGAGTTGGGGCATTTTCCGGAGGCATGTGCGGGCGACTCGCTAGGATTCGCCGCCGCTTGTGATCACTCGGCGCAAATGTCCTCCGGACCGCTCCTGGCGATCTCCGCGAGGACGCCGAGCGCACGGCCCAGGACCTGCGGGGACGGCGAGGCGAGGCCGACGCGTACGGCGTGCGGCGCGCTGCCCCGGCCGGCGGCGAAGGCGGCGGCCGGGGTGACGGCGATGCCCCTCCGGGCGGCGGCCGCGACAAAGGTGTCGGCCCGCCAGGGCTCGGGCAGCCGCCACCAGCAGAAGCAGGCCCGGGGATCGGCCGTGACGTCGAACCCGGCGAGGTGACCGGCGGCGATGCGGGCCCGCGCGGCCGCGTCACGGCGCTTGGCCGCCACCACCGCGTCCACGGCGCCGTCGGCGATCCACCGGGACGCGGCGGCCAGCGCGAAACCCGGGGCGGTCGCGCCCGCGGAGCGCAGCGCCGCCGAGACCGGGGCGGAGAGCTCCGGCGGGGTGAGCGCGACGCCTGCGGTGAGGCCGGGGGCGAGCCGCTTGGAGAGGCTGTCGACCAGGATCACGCGGTCGGGGGCGAGGGCCGCGAGCGGCGGCGGGGCGTCCGGGGCGAGGAAGCTCCAGACGGCGTCCTCGACCGCGCACAGGCCCAGCCGGCCGAGGGAGGCGGCGAGTTCGGACCGGCGGGCGGCGGGCATCGTGACGCCGAGCGGGTTGTGCAGGGTGGGTTGCACGTAGACGGCGTGCACCGGGGCGGCGCGGTGGAGCTCGGCGAGAAGGTCGGGGCGCATCCCGTGCTCGTCGCAGGGGACGGGGACGAGGCCGATCCCCAGCCGCGCCGCGAGCGCCTTCACCACGGGGTAGGTGAGCGCCTCCACCGCGAGCCGGCCGCCCGCCGGGACGAGCGCGGTGAGGGCGGCGGCGATGGCCTGGCGTCCGTTGCCCGCGAAGAGCAGCCGCCCGGGATCGGGGCGCGGGCCGGAGCGGCCGAGCAGGTCCGCGAAGGCGTCGCGCGCGGCGGGAGTGCCGGCGGCCGTCAGCGGGCGCAGTGCGGCACCGAGGACGTCGGGGCGGTGCAGGGCGGCGAGTCCGGGCGCCAGCAGCTCCGACTGCTCATCGGCGAAGGGGTGGTTCAGCTCGAGGTCGATGCGCTGTGCCGCCGGTTCGGCGAGGGCGGGTCCCGCGGTGGGCGGTGCGGCCCGGACGAAGGTGCCGCGGCCCACCTCGCCCACGACCAGGCCGCGGCGGGTGAGTTCGGTGTAGACGCGGGTCGCCGTGGAGTTGGCGATGCCGTGGTGCCGCGCGAAGGCCCGCTGGGTGGCGAGCCGGTCGCCGGGACGCAGCCGTCCGGCGGCGATGTCGGCCGCCACGGCGTCGGCGACCGTGCGGTAGTCGTCCATCGTCGTTTCCTCCCGAGGCGAATCCCGGTATTGCACCGAGGGCAAAGATTCTATTGCACCGAGGCGGCCGGGGAACCTAGCATCGCGGTCGACTCCCCGGCGGTCCGGGGCCATGGCGAGGCAAGGAGATCCCCTTGGCGACGACGGTGGTCGGCGGCGTCACGTTGGCGTACGACGACGAGGGGGACCGGGACGGCCCTGCCCTGGTCCTGGTGCACGGCCACCCCTTCGACCGCTCGATGTGGGCCCCGCAGGTCTCCGCGGCGACGGCGGCCGGCCACCGGGTGATCGTCCCGGACCTGCGCGGTTACGGCGCGAGCGAGGTGGTCCCCGGGGTCACCCCGCTGGAGACCTTCGCCCGCGACATCGCCGCGCTGATGGACCACCTGGGTGTGCCGGGGGCCGTCGTCGGCGGACTGTCGATGGGCGGTCAGATCGTCATGGAGTTCCAGCGGCTGTTCCCCGGCCGGGTGACCGGGCTCGTCCTGGCCGACACCTTCCCCGGAGCCGAGACGGAGGAGGGCCGGCGGGCCCGGAACGCGATGGCGGACCGGCTGCTCGCCGAGGGGATGTCGGGCTACGCCGACGAGGTGCTGGACCGCATGATCACGCCCCGCAACGTCACCGCCCTGCCCGCGGTGGCCGCACACGTCCTCGCGATGATGCGCGGCACCTCGCCCGAGGGCGCCGCCGCGGCGCTGCGCGGCCGGGCCCAACGACCGGACTACGGCGCCGTGCTGACCGCGGTCCGGGTGCCCGCGCTCATCGTGGTCGGCCGGGACGACGTCTACACCCCCGTCGCCGAGGCCGAGGCGATGCACGCCGCCGTCGCGGGTTCGCGGCTCGTGGTGATCGAGGGCGCCGGGCACCTGCCGAACCTGGAACGGCCCGAGGAGTTCAACGAGGCGCTGCGGCGGTTCCTCGGCCGGATGTGCGGATAGCGGCGAATCCACCGCATCGCGGGGCGTGTTGCGACAGGATCGGCGCTGTCGGTGTCACGCGCGACCGTGTTCCACCCTTTCAGGAGGCCCGGTGAACAGACCCGCATCGACCGCCGCGCTTGCCGCGGCCCTCGCACTTCTGACCTCCGCACCCACCGCCGCCTCGGCCAGGGACGCCGCCCCGGCGGCCGCTCCCGCGGTCCCGTCGGCGGTGGCGTGGAAGGCCTGCGGTACGACCTCGTATCCCACGCTCCAGTGCGGAACGCTCAAGGTCCCCCTGGACCACGCCCGTCCGCACGGGCGCACGATCACGCTCGCGCTGTCGCGTGTGCCGCACACGGCGAAGCGCTACCAGGGTCCGCTCCTGGTCAACCCCGGCGGCCCGGGCGGCAGCGGTCTCACACTCGCCGGCTTCGTCGCCTCCTCGCTGCCCCCCGCGGTGGCCGCGCAGTACGACGTCATCGGCTTTGACCCGCGCGGCGTGGGCAAGAGCGAGCCCGCGCTCGACTGCTCGCCGGGATACTTCGACCCGGTGCGCCCCGACCCCGTACCGCACGGCACCAAGGAGGAGGCCGCGAACGTCGCGCGCGCCGCTTCCTTCGCCAAGGCGTGCGGCAGGAAGTACGGCTCGCTGCTGAAGTACGTCGACACGGTCAGCACCGTGCGCGACATGGACGCGATCCGCGCCGCCCTCCACGCGAAGAAGATCAACTACTTCGGGTACTCCTACGGCACCTATCTGGGCGCGGTCTACGCCGAGCTCTTCCCGGAGCGCGTCCGCCGCCTGGTGCTGGACAGCATCGTCGACCCGACGGGCGTCTGGTACCGGGACAACATCAACCAGGACTACGCCTTCGACGCCCGCCACAAGGCCTTCGCGGCGTGGACGGCGAAGCACGACGCGACCTACCACCTCGGCAAGGACCCCGGGAAGATCGAGGCCCTCTGGTACCGCGTGCACGAGAAGCTGCGCACCAAGCCGGCCGGCGGCAAGGTCGGCCCCGGCGAGTTCGAGGACAGCTTCGTGCCGGGCGGCTACTACAACGGCTACTGGCCCTACCTGGCCGAGGGTTTCGCCGCCTATGTGAGGAACGGCGACGAGGACGCCCTGGTGTCGCTCTACGAGGACTTCGCGGCCGTCGACGCCGGCGGCGACAACGGCTACAGCGTCTACACCTCGGTGCAGTGCCGCGACGCCTCCTGGCCGCGCGACTGGCGCACCTGGCACAAGGACACCGCCAAGGTGCACGCCAAGGCCCCGTTCCTGGCCTGGAACAACGCCTGGTACAACGCACCGTGCGCCTTCTGGCCGGTCCCGTCGAAGCGGCCGGTGAACGTCCGGAACAGCCAACTCCCGCCCGTACTGCTCTTCCAGGCGACGGACGACGCCGCGACCCCGTACGAGGGCGGTGTCACGATGCACCACCTGCTCAAGCGCTCGAGCCTGGTGGTCGAGAAGGGCGGCGGCAACCACGGCATCACGCTCAGCGGCAACGCCTGCCTGGACGCCCACCTGTCGGCCTACCTCGCCGACGGGACCGTACCGCGCGGCCGCGGCACGGCGGACGCGGTGTGCGACCGGCTGCCCGACCCGGAGCCCCTGACGGCGGCGGCGAAGGCGGGGGCCGCCGGTTCGGCGGCCCCCGACCGGGGTCTGCACGGTCTGCTCGGCACGCGGCGCTGAGCCGATGAGGCCCGCGGAAGGATGAGGTCCTCGGAAAGGTGAGGCCCGGGGCCCGGTCCGCCCGGCCGCCCCGCCCGCTCAGGTCGTGGTGTCGACCAGCGAGAGCGAGTGGAGGCGGTCGGGCGGACCGGGCCTGGCGTAGTACCAGCCCTGCGCGGTGTCGCAGCCGAGTGCCCGCAGGTGCTCGGCCTGGGTGCCGGTCTCCACGCCCTCGACGGTCACCGACAGCCCGAGCGTGTGGGCCAGGTCGACGACGATCTCCACGATCTTCACGTCCACCGGGTCGGCCCGCTGCTGCTGCATGCCGCGGGTGAAGGAGCGGTCGAGCTTGAGGGTGGTGATCGGCAGCCGGCGCAGCGAGGCCAGGTTGGAGTAGCCGGTGCCGAAGTCGTCGAGGGCGATCGCCATGCCGAGGTCCGCGAACTCCCGCAGCGGGCGCATCAGTTCCTCGTCGGCGCCGATGAAGGCGCTCTCGGTGACCTCCAGGCACAGCGCGGTCGGCTCCAGCCCGGCGTCCTTGATCACCGCGAGGGTCTCGGGAACGAGGCCGGGGTGGCTGAGCTGCGCCGGGGAGAGGTTGACGTTGATCCGCAGCGGATGCCCGTCGCTGCGCGGGAACTGCCAGTCCCGGGCCTGCCAGGCGGCCTGCTGCAGCACCCAGTGGCCGAGCGGGACGATCAGCCCGGTGCTCTCGGCCAGCGGGATGAACTGGTCGGGGCCGAGGATCCCGTGCACCGGGTGGCACCAGCGGACCAGCGCCTCGGCACCGCGGACACTGCCGTCGCCGAGCCGCACCAGCGGCTGGTACTCGATGAAGAACTCGCCGCGCTCCAGGGCGGTCGGCAGCCGGTTGGTCAGCCCGTGCCGGGTGATGGCGCGCGCGTCGGAGTCGGGGTCGGCCAGTTCGAAGCGGTTGCCGCCCGCCGCCTTGGCGCGGTACATCGTGATGTCGGCGCTGCGCAGCACCTCGGCGGGGCCCAGGGTGCCGGCCTGGCCCTCGACGATGCCGATGCTGCACCGTACGGACAGGTCGCGGCCGTCGACGCGGATCGGGTCCGCGAGCGCGGCCAGGATCAGGTCGGCGAGTCCGGTGATGTCGGCGCGGCTGCCCGGGTTGACGACCAGGGCGGCGAACTCGTCGCCCCCGATGCGGGCCACCAGCTGTTCCGGCGAGGTGACACAGGCCTGGAGGCGCTCGGCTACGGCGACCAGCAAGCGGTCGCCGATGGCGTGGCCGAGGCTGTCGTTGACGTCCTTGAAGCCGTCCAGGTCGAGGTAGCAGACGCCGACGCCCGCGCCGTCCGGGCCGTTGAGCGTCTGCTCCAGGCGCTCGAAGAACAGGTTGCGGTTGGCCAGGCCGGTGAGCGCGTCGTGGGTGGCCTCGTGCCGCAGCCGCTCGCTGAGCAGGCGCTCCTCGGTGATGTCCTCCATCAGGGCGAGCATGTACTGCGGCGTGCCCCCCGGGTCGCGGAGCAGGGAGACCGTCAGATTGGTCCACAGGACGGTGCCGTCGGGCCGGTAGTACGCCTTCTCGATGCGGTAGTGGTCGCGCTCGCCCCGGTTGAGCTGGCGCTGCAGCTCCCAGACCTCGGGAGCGTCGTCCGGGTGCACCCAGTCGTAGACGTTCTTGCTGCGGATGTGCCGTTCGAGCCCGCCGAACATGGTGGTGAGGGCGTCGTTGACGTCCAGGATGCGGCCGTCCATGTCGGCTATCCCGATGCCTATGGAGGCGCCCTGGAAGACGGCGCGGAAGCGGACCTCGCTCTCGTGCAGCGCCTGCTCGGTGGCGGTGCGGGCGGCGAGCGCCGCCTTGGAGAGGGACTCCTGCTCGGTCCGCGTGCGCTCCTGCAGGGCCCGGGCGTAGCCCGCGGCGACCCAGTGCTGCAGGCGGCTGCAGCGGGTGCGGCTCTCGTCGGCGGGCAGCGCGGGGCCGGGCGGGCAGTACAGCAGCAGATAGGCGTCGACGACATCGAGGATGCGGGGCAGCGCCTCGGGGTCGGTGCAGTGCGCGGCCACGAGCGCGGCGCCGACCTCCGCGGCGGGGCGCGGGTCGAAGGGCTGCGCCCGCAGGGCGGCGTTGAGACGCGCGGCGAGCGGGAGCAGGTACTCCTCGAACTCGCCGCGCGTCATGGAGGTGGCGGTGGCCGGGTAGATCGCCCGGCTCCAGATGATCGCGAAGCGCCGCAGGCTGTCGACGGGCTCCGGCTCCGGGCCGGGTTCTCTGGTCACGGTCACGCCTTGCGGCCGACGCCCGCGAACCCGCTGAAGACGACCGGGTCGAGTTCGTCGTCCGTGCCGCTGGGCCGCCACAACGGCGCGGAGACCAGGCCCGGTTCCACGAGGTCGAACCCGTCGAAGAAGCGCTCCACCTCGGCGCGCGAGCGCATGATCAGCGGCGAACTGGCGCTGCGGTAGACGTTCTCGACCTTCTCCCCCTCCTCGGGGCGGCGCGGGCCGCCCTCGACCGAGGCGTGGGTGACGACGAGCAGGCTCCCGGGGGCGAGCGCGTCCCGGAGCTCGGCGACGGCCTTGGCCGGCTCGTCCGCGTCCTCGAGGAAGTGCAGGACGGCGACGAGCAGCAGCGCGACGGGGCGGTCCAGGTCGATCAGCCGCCGGACCTCCTCGCTGTCGAGGATGTCACGCGGGGTACGGAGGTCGGCGGCGACGATGGCGGCGTTGTCGCGGCCCTCCAGCACGGCACGGCTGTGGGCGACGGCGACCGGGTCGTGGTCCACGTAGACGACGTGCGCGCCGGGGTCGGCGGCGTGGGCGACCTCGTGGACATTGCCGAAGGTCGGTATCCCGGAACCGATGTCGAGGAACTGCGTGATGCCCTGGTCGACGGCGAAGCGCACGGATCTGCGCATGAAGGCGCGGTTGGCCTGCATGATCTTCGGCAGCCCCGGAAAGGCCTCGATGGCCCGCCGTCCCGCCTCCCGGTCGACCTCGAAGTTGTGCGAGCCGCCCAGGTAGTAGTCGTAGATGCGGGACACGCTCGGCACGGAAAGGTCGATGCCTTGCGGGGCCCAGGCAGGACGCTCCATCAACGGCTCCAGCTCGTCGGGGATCAGGGCGACTGGTCGTGGACACGACCATGTGCGACAGAGGCTACTGATCGACCGTTCGAGAGGAAACAAGAAATGGAAATATTCGATCCGTTTTCGGTCACAGACCAAAGGCATGTGCCCTGTTCCCCGGGAACGGGAACAGGGCACATGCTACCGCCGGATGACGGTGGATCAGTTCGATCAAGCAGTTCGATCAGACGTTGACGCCGTGGGCGCGCAGGTACGCCAGCGGGTCGATGTCGGAACCGAAGTCGGGGGTGGTGCGCACCTCGAAGTGCAGGTGCGGACCGGTGACGTTGCCAGTGGCGCCCGACAGGCCCAGCTGCTGCCCGGCGGAGACGGTCTGGCCGGCCGAGACCGACAGCGAGGACAGGTGGGCGTACTGCGAGTACCGGCCGTCGGCGTGCTTGACGACGACCTGGTTGCCGTACGAGCCGCCCCAGCCCGCGGAGACCACGGTGCCGGAGGCGATCGACTTCACCTTGGTGCCGGTGGAGGCGATGAAGTCCACACCGGTGTGGTAGCCCTTCGACCACATGGCGCCGGCCTGGTGGTAGGCGGTGCCCAGGGTCACGCGGTCGAGCGGGGCGGTGTAGCCGGAGGTGCTGGCGGCCTTGGCGACGGCCGGCTTGGCGGCCGGGGCGGCCTTCGCGGCGTTGGACGCGGCCTTGGCGACGGCCTTCTCGCCCAGGGACAGGACCTGGCCCGGGTAGATCAGGTTCGGGTTGCCGCCGATGACGGACTTGTTGTTGCCGTACAGCTTCTGCCAGCCGCCCTCGACCGACTGGGCGTCGGCGATCTTGGAGAGGGTGTCGCCGCCCGCGACCTTGTAGGAACCGCCGGCGCTCTTCGCGGCGGAGGCGGCGGGCTTGTGCGCCTCGGCCTTCTTGGCGGGAGCGGTGGTGGCGGGCTTGGCGGCCGGCTTGGCGGGGGTACCCGAGACGCTCGCGGGGGTGGCCGACGGGTTGGCCATCGCCTTCGTCAGACCGGCCTTGGGGCCGCACACGGGCCAGGCCTGCGGGCCCTGGGTCGCGAGGACCTTCTCGGCGACGGCGATCTGCTCCGCCTTGGTGGCGAGGTCGGCGCGCGGGGCGTACTTGGTGCCGCCGAAGCCGGCCCAGGTGCTCTGCGTGAACTGCAGGCCGCCGTAGAAGCCGTTACCGGTGTTGATGGACCAGTTGTTGGTGCTCTCGCAGGCCGCGACCTTGTCCCAGACGCTCACGGGCGCGGCGTGGGCACCGGCGGCACCGACGATCGGGAGCGCCACGGCGGCACCCGTGGTGCCGGCGATCGCGCTGATACGGGTCAGGCGGATGTTGCGGGGACGACGGTGCTTTCCCTTACCGGGCATGCCGAATTCCTCTCCGACGCCTGCGAGGTGAGCTGTCGGGTTCGGGCTGGAGATGCCCGGCCGCAATGCGGCATGCCAAATAAAGGCACGTCGCTGCGACTTCACCCCAAGCCGTCCCGTGACCAACGGGAACGGCACTTACCTTGGGTCCCCCGCTCCTGCCGTGCGGTCTTGTCATCCGGCGTCCGGGCAGCGGCAGGACTAGGCGTTCTACCCGGAAGAATCTCGCAGGCATTTGTCCTGCGAGATCTGGAAGCTAAACGACGGAATCCTTCCGGAGCAAGGAGCGGAATCACGTGCCCCGAATACCCGCAAGTCGATCAATCACATCTGTGACTTTCGGTGAGAAGTGTCCGCTCTGCGTAGGCGAAAATATGGCCGGCGGTAATCCCGCGCTATCACACGGTGAAAACGAGAGGGAAAATTCGACGCTCGGTCGCCCGGAACCTCCGCAGCGTGTTCGCCGCGTGACACGCATCACGCATCGATTCCCGGCGCATGCACTGTGGGGGCATATGTCCGGTTAAGCACCTTAATGCCGGATAAGACATGAGGTGGATCGATCCAACCCGCCGCCGGGCAACGCCCCCTGACCCCCCGCCCGGCACAACGCCCCCACGAGGCAACCGCCGAGGCGTCCGGTCGATTCCCGCCGACGGCGACACAACCCGGCGAAGGGTGTGACGTGGGCCACAACTCCCCTTCCGCCGGGGCGCGCAGAAGAGCCGACGTCCGGAAAACGGACGTGACAGGGCCGATTCGGCGACGGTAGCCTCCCAATCCCGCACATTTTCTTACATCGCCCGGGAGCCTTCGCGTGCCCTATCTCGCCGCCGACGACCGCTACGCCTCGATGGAATACCGCAGGACCGGGCGCAGCGGGGTCCTGCTGCCCGTCGTGTCCCTGGGCCTGTGGCACAACTTCGGCGACACCTCTCCGCTGGAGACCCAGCGCGCGGTGCTGCGCCGCGCCGTGGACCGTGGCGTGGTTCACATCGACCTGGCCAACAACTACGGCCCGCCCGCCGGATCCGCCGAGGCGAACTTCGGCACCCTCTTCGCCCAGGACTTCCGTCCGTACCGCGACGAGCTCTTCATCGCCACCAAGGCCGGCTACGACATGTGGCCCGGCCCCTATGGCGAATGGGGCAGCCGCAAGTACCTGCTCTCCTCCCTCGACCAGTCCCTGGGCCGCATGGGCCTGGACTACGTCGACGTCTTCTACTCGCACCGCTTCGACCCGGACACGCCCCTGGAGGAGACCATGGGCGCCCTGGACTCCGCGGTCCGCCAGGGCAAGGCCCTGTACGCGGGCATCTCCAACTACCCCGCCGAGGCACACCGCCGCGCCACGGAGATCCTGCGCGAACTGGGTACCCCGCTCCTGATCCACCAGGCGGCGTACAGCATCCTCCAGCGCGAGCCGGAGGCCGGCGTCCTCGACGCCGTCGGCGACACCGGCACCGCTCTGATCGCCTACTCCCCGCTCGCCCAGGGCCAGCTCACCGACCGCTACCTCGACGGCGTCCCGGCCGACTCGCGGATGGCGCTCGGCCACTTCCTCAAGCGCGACGCCCTGACCGACCGGAAGCTCGCCTTCCTGCGCGCCCTCGACAAGCTCGCCGGCGAGCGCGGCCAGACCCTCGCCCAGCTGGCCCTGGCCTGGGTGCTCCGCGACCCGCGGGTCGTGTCGGTCCTCATCGGCGCGAGCAGCGTCGCACAGCTCGACCAGAACCTCGCCGCCCTCGACGCGGGCCCGCTCAGCGCGGAAGAGCTCGCCGAGATCGACCGCCTCTCGGCGGAGGCGGGTGTCGAGATCCCGTAGGTCGGACATCCCCCGCGCAACCGATCGGGCCGGCTCCCCCGGGAGCCGGCCCGATCGCGCGGTCAACGGCCTCGGCCGTGCCCCCGGCGGCCGTGGCCCCACCCTTCGACGGCCTTGTCACCGCACCTTGGCCGAGGGCGCCGGCGGACCGCGGCGCTCAGGTGAGCCGGGCCTCCAGGGCGGAGCGGACGCCGTGCCACTCCTCACGGAGGATCGAGAAGTACGCGCTGTCGCGGACGGTGCCGTCGACGGCGAGGGTGTGGGCGCGACGGATGCCCTCGAAGCGGCCGCCGATCCGTTCGATCGCCGCGCGGGAGCGCGCATTGCGCGCGTCCGTCTTCAGAGTGACGCGGAGCACACCCCACACGTCGAAGGCGTGCGTGAGCAGCAGCAGCTTCGCCTCGGTGTTGCAGGGGGTGCGCTGCGCGGACGCGCCGAGCCAGGTGCTGCCGATCTCGGCGACGGTGGGCACCGCGCCGCTGCGGGGCACGGAGCGGCCCGCGGGCCAGGCGGGCGTGGCCGTCCAGTAATCGAGGTCGAGGAAGCGGGTGGAGCCGACCAGGGTGTCGCGCTGCACGTCCCGCACGGCGAACGGGAGCGCGGCCCCGGTCGCCTGCTCCTGGAGGGCTTCCTCGATGTACCGCGCCATCGTGTCGTGGTCGTCGGGCACCTTCGTGAAGGCGTAGGTGTCGCGGGATTCGGTGGCGGCGCGCAGCAGCCCGTCCGTGTGAGCGGCGCCGAGCGGCTCCAGGCGGACGTGCTTGCCTTCCAAGGTCACGGGTTCGGGCATGCCCCGGATGGTGCTGTGCCACCCGTGCCCCGGTCAAACCCGTTTCCGCGGGGCGCGTCCGGAGTCCGCTGTGCCGGATGCGAAAATGGGGGCATGAACAGCAACGACGTGTTCTTCGACATCACGATCGACGGCGAGCCCGCCGGACGGATCGTGTTCACCCTGTTCGACGACGTGGTCCCCAAGACCGCGCGGAACTTCCGTGAGCTCGCCACCGGCGAGCACGGCTTCGGTTTCGAGGGCTCGCACTTCCACCGCGTGATCCCCGACTTCATGCTCCAGGGAGGCGACTTCACCGCCGGCAACGGCACCGGTGGCAAGAGCATCTACGGTGAGAAGTTCGCCGACGAGAACTTCCAGCTCAAGCACACCAAGCCCGGCCAGCTCTCCATGGCCAACGCGGGCCCGAACACCAACGGCTCGCAGTTCTTCATCACCACGATCGTCACCGACTGGCTCGACGGCAAGCACGTGGTCTTCGGCGAGGTCGTCGAGGGCATGGACGTCGTCAAGAAGATCGAGTCGCTCGGCTCGCGCACCGGCGCGACCAGCGCCCGCGTCGAGATCTCCAAGTCCGGCACGGTCGCCTGACCCGGTTCCGCGAAGCGGCCCGGCACCGGAACGACCGGTGCCGGGCCGCTCGGCGTACGGGTCAGCCGAAGGCCTTGACCGCCTGGTAGTAGGTCCAGGCGGTGCTGTTGCAGGCGGTCGCGGTGGCGCCGCTGTAGTTGGCGCAAATGCGCTTGAGGTCCTCGTAGAAGGCGCTGTCGAGGCGGCTCTTGTTCGCGGAGAAGGTCCCCATGGCCTTGTAGTTGCGGTAGCCGAAGTCGTGGCGGGCGCAGGAGTTCTGGAACGGGAAGCCGAAGGGGTTGTCCGGGGAGCTGCTGCAGTAGTCGGTGGACCAGTCGAAGCCGTAGGCGGCCCAGGCCCCCTGGTTGCCGCGAGCGGACCACCAGGCGTTGTAGCTCGAGGCACTGGTCTGGGTCCAACTCGACAGCACCTGTGCCTTGTCGGCGGGTGCGGCCTGGGCGGGGGTGGTGAAGACGACGGTGGCGACGGCCGCGACCGCGGTGGCGGCGAAGCCGGTGGTGATTCGGCGCATGGGGTCTCCAGTCACTGACGGGCGCGTTGTGACGCGCGGGCATGGAAGTGCAACCGGATGCGGAACCGAACTGGTGGTACTGATGTGCGAAGCCAGGATGGCGCCGGAAGTGTCTATGCGAGTAGATGCCGGACGGCAAAAATTGCATGAACATGACGACGTGCCGTCGACGTCGATCGTCGACGGCACGTCAAAAGGCCGACACCATCGTCTGGTTCAGTTCCCCGCGGGCCCCACGGGCCGCATGCCCACCCCTACGGGGCGTCAGGCGGTAGGAGTATAGGGCCGGTCCCCGGCTCCGCCGGACCCGCCGTCCCCCCGGGGCTCCCCGGACTCCCCGGGATCCCCGGAATCCGATGACTCCGTGTGCTCCCACCGCGGATGCCGGCGGCGCGCCCATTCCGGCGTCACGAAACCGGTGCGCATGCCCAGCCGCGCCTCCGGGTCGTTGGCCGCCATCCACAGGTGGCCCGCCACCACCGCGGCCACCGCCAGGGCCAGCCAGTCGTGCACGAAGGTCGCGCCCGTACGCCACACCACCCCGCTCAGGTGCGGGAACATCATGAGCAGTCCGGTGCCGAGCATGACGAGCACCGCACCCGCGGCGAAGGACGCGTAGAGCTTCTGCCCCGCGTTGAACTTGCCCGCCGCGCGCCGGTCGTGCGGCACACGGCGCAGCGCGTCGCGCAGCCAGCCCCGGTCGTACGGGGCGAAGCGGTTGAGCAGCCCCAGGTCGCGCCGGAAGGCACGAGAGGCGAGGCCGGCGAGGGCGGGCAGCGGCAGGGCGATGCCGGACCACTCGTGGACGGTGACGACCAGCCGCCTGCGGCCGACGAGTTCGGCGAGCGGCGGCAGGTAGAGGGCGGCCGCCGTGCCGATGCAGACGAGCATCAGGGCGGCCGTGGTGCGGTGCACCCAGCGCTCGCCGCGGGTGAACCGGCGCACGGTCTCAGGACGTGGGGTCATCGTGCCGTCCGTTCGAGCGGCCGACCCAGGCGTCGACGTCATAGCCGTACCGCTCCCAGTAGCCGGGCCGCACGTCCCGGGTGACCTCGATGCCCGAGAGCCACTTGGCGGACTTGTAGAAGTACATCGGCGCCACATAGAGCCGGACCGGGCCTCCGTGCGCCGCGGTGACCGCCTTGTCCTGCATCCTCAGGGCGACCAGGACGTCGTCCCTGCGGGCCTGTTCGAGGGTGAGGCTCTCGCTGTAGACCCCGTCGAAGCAGGTGAACCGCACGGCGCCGGCACCGTCCTGTACGCCCGCGAGATCGAGCAGGTGCGACAGCCGCACCCCTTCGAAGGGCGTGCCGGGCACGCGCCACCCGGTCACGCACTGCACGTCGCGTACCAACCGTGTCTGCGGCATGGCCCGCAGCTCGGCGAGCGTGTGCGCGGCCTTGCGGTCGACGAGGCCGGACACGGAGAGGCGGTAGTCCGTCGCGTCCCGGTGGGGAACGGAGTCCGCCACGTTGTAGATGCGGAAGCCGCCGCCCCCGGGGAGCAGCCCGCTGAGGCCCGTCGGATCCTTCCCCGCCACCTGGGAGAGCGCCGAGTCCAGGCCGTCCTGCGCGCGGCTGCCCAGCGCCACCCCCAGGGCGCCCAGCCCGAGCATCCCGAGCACCACGCGCCGGCCGACCGGCGTGCCCTTTCCGTCCATGGGTCTCACGGTAATCCCGCGCGATGCGGTCGCGGACCGCCGGGGCGGAACGTAAGCGAGCCGTAAGAGATCCGGCCCCGGGCTGTACCTGCCCTAGCCGATCTCCAGGCCCGCGTAGTTCTCGGCCAGTTCGGCGGCCGCGTGCGGGGAGGAGGCGATGCGGTCGAGCTGGGAGATCTGCAGCCGGGCCTCGAAGTCGCTCCGCGCGGGGTCGGTGTGCAGGGTCGTGGTCATGAACCAGGAGAAGTGCTCGGCACGCCACACCCGGCGCAGGCAGGTGTCGGAGTAGGCGTCGAGCAGGTCGGTGGAGCCGGTCCCCTTCAGGTGGGCAAAGGCCCGGGCCAGCACGATGACGTCGGCTGCGGCGAGGTTGAGGCCCTTGGCGCCGGTCGGCGGCACAATGTGCGCGGCGTCCCCCGCGAGCAGGACGCGGCCCCAGCGCATGGGCTCGGTCACGAAGCTGCGCATCGGCAGCACGGCCTTGGAGGTGATCGGGCCGCGCTCCAGCTTCCAGTCCCCGTCGACGGCGAAGCGCGCGTCCAGCTCGTCCCAGATCCGCTCGTCGGACCAGTCGGCGGGGTCGGTGCCGTTGGGCACCTGCAGATACAGCCGGCTGACCTTGGGCGAGCGCATGCTGTGCAGCGCGAAGCCGCGGGGTGAGTGGGCGTAGATCAGCTCGTCGCAGGACGGCGGGACGTCGGCGAGGATCCCCAGCCACGAGTAGGGGTAGACCCGCTCGTACGTCCGCCGGGCGCCCACCGGGACCGCTTCGCGGGTCACACCGTGGAAGCCGTCGCAGCCGACGACGTAGTCGCAGGTCAGGGTCTTGTCCTGACCATCGTGGCGGTAGTGGATCACGGGGCGGTCGGTGTCGGCCCCCTCGACCGCACGTACCTCGGCGCCGAACACCAGCGGCGCGCCGTCCTTGAGCTGGAGGGCGATCAGGTCCTTGACGACCTCCGTCTGCGCGTAGACCCAGACGCGGCGGCCACCGGTCAGGGCCGGGAAGTCCACGCGGTGGGAGCGCCGGTTCCAGCGCAGCTCGATGCCTTCGTGGACCAGGCCCTCGCGGTCCAGGCGTTCGGCCGCGCCGGATGAGCGCAACACGTCGACCGTGCCCTGCTCGAGGATCCCGGCGCGCTGGCGGTGCTCGACGTAGTCGCGTTCCCGGCTCTCCAGGACGACGCAATCGATGCCGGACTCATGGAGCAGCCGGGCGAGCAGGAGGCCGGCCGGGCCGCCGCCGATGACACCGACAGTGGTGTGGTGCTGCATGTGTTCTCCTACTCCTGTTCTTCTTCGAGGACACGGTTGGCGACGGCGAACGCGGCATTGGCCGCGGGCACGCCGCAGTAGACGGCGGACTGGAGCAGGACCTCCTGGATCTCCTCCCAGGTGAGACCGTTGTGCCGGGCGGCGCGTACGTGCATCGCCAGCTCATCGAGGTGGCCGTGGGCCACCAGCGCGGTGAGGGTGATGCAGCTGCGGGTCCTGCGGTCGAGGCCCGGCCTGGTCCAGATCTCGCCCCACGCGTAGCGGGTGATGAGGTCCTGGAACGGCGCGGTGAAGGCGGTGGTCCGGGCGATCGCCCGGTCGACGTGCGCGTCCCCGAGCACGGCCCGCCGTACGGCCGTGCCCGCGGTGTGGCGGGCACCGTCGTCGGCGACCGGCTCGGTGGCCAGGTGCTGGAGGAGCGCGGCGAGGACGGGCGCCGGACGTTCGACCCCTGCAAGGTGCGCGGCGTGCGCCACCTCGGTCAGGCTCGCGCCGGGGATGCCGTCGGCGAGGGCACGGGCGTCCACGACCGGCGTCGCGGGATCGCCGCGGCCCGCGACGACGAGGGTGGGCGCGGTGATCCGCTCCAGCTCGGCACGTACGTCGTAGGCGGCGAGCGCGTCGCAGAGCGTGGCGTACGCCTCCGGGTCGGCCGCCCGCAGATCGTCCACGAGTGCGCCGGCGGCGGGGTCTGCGGCGAAGTCGGGGGTGAACCAGCGCCGGGCCGCCGTGTCGGCGACCGGTCCCGTGCCCTTCGCCCTGACCAGGGCGGCCCGTTCCCGCCAGCCGTCCGGCTCCCCGAAACGGGCGGAGGAACACACCAGCGCCAGCGCGGTGACCCGTTCCGGGTGGTGGATCGCCAGCCAGGTGCCGACGGCCCCGCCGAGGGAGATGCCGGCGTACGCGAAGCGCTCCGCGCCCAGCGCGTCCGCGAGGTCCAGCACCGCGCGGGCGAGGTCCGCGACGGTGCCCCCCTCCGGGAGCAGCGCCGCGGGGGTGCCGCCGTGGCCCGGCAGGTCCCAGCGGATGACGCGGTGGCCGCGGGCGAGGGCGGGGACCTGCGCGTCCCACACCGCGAGCGAGGTGCCCAGGCTGGGGCCGAGGATCAGCGGCGGCAAGCCGGGGGCGCCGTCCACCCGGTGGTGCGGCAGACGCGCCTCGGCGGCCTCGTACGGCGTGGTCATGCGGGCTCCTCGCGGGTGGTGCCGACGGTGCGTGGGGCGTGGCGGGTTCCTGCGGGCGGGCGCGTGGCCCGGCCGCGGCCGCGGCCCCCGGACATGGAGTACCCCGATCGGCGGCCGTACGGACCGTGCGCGGCGGTCACGAAATGCTTCCCCCGGGGCCGGGGCGGCCCAGGGCGCGGTCGACGAGGGCGCCCGCGGATCCCGTGTAGCGGGTGGGGTCCGTGAGGTCCCTCAGGCGTTCCTCGGTGAGGAGCCCGGCGATGACCGGTTCCTCCGCGAGGGCGTCGCGAAGGCCGGCGCCCTCCTCCGCGACGCGCCGCGAGACCCGGGTGAGGGCGGACTTGGCCTCGTCGCGGTCGATCAGGGCGGTGAGCACCGCGGCGAGTCGCTCGCCGACCACCAGCCCCCGGGTCGCGTCGAGGGTGTCCCGCATACGGTGCGGGTGGACCCGCAAGCCGGCCGCGAGTTCGGCGGCGTCCCGGGCGGCGCCTCCGACGAGGCGCAGGGCCTCGCGCAGGGGCTGCCATTCGGCGTGCCAGGCACCGGCCGGCCGCTCGTCCTCGGCCGCCAGCGAGCCGTACAGCACGGCGGCCAGCGCGGGCACCTGCCGGGCCGCGGCGGCGATGAGCGCGGCCCGGACGGGGTTGGCCTTGTGGGGCATGGCGGAGGAACCGCCGCCGGTGCCCTCGGTGACCTCGCCGATCTCGGTCCGCGACAGCACCAGAACGTCGGCGGCGACCTTCCCCAGCGCACCCGCGGTGAGGGCGAGTGCCCCGGCGAGGTCGGCGACGGGTGTCCGCAGGGTGTGCCAGGGCAGCACGGGCTCCGCGAGCCCGCTCTCGGCGGCGAAGGCGGCGAGGAGGCGAGGTGCCATGTCATCGCTCGCCACCGCCGCGCTGTCGGCCCCGGTCTGGGCTTCGGTCTCGGCCTCGGTCTCGGCGAAGGCGCCGAAGGCGGCGAACGTGCCGGCCGCGCCGCCCAGTTGCGCGGGAAGCGTGGTGCGGACGGCGGTCAGGCGGTCGTAGGCGTCGAGGACGAGGGCGCGCCACCCGGCGGCCTTGAGGCCGAAGGTCGTGGGGACGGCGTGTTGCGTCAGCGTGCGCCCGGTCATCGGCGTGTCGCGGTGCTCCGCGGCGAGCCGCCCGAACGCGGTCGCGGCGGTGGCGAGGTCGTCCAGGACGGGCCCCAGCGTGCGGTGTGCGACGAGCATGGCGGCCGTGTCGAGAATGTCCTGGCTCGTGGCGCCGCGGTGCACATAGGGCGCGGCCTTCACGTCCCGTTCCCGTACGGCCGCCGTCAGATCGGCCACGAGCGGGATCACCGGGTTCCCCCCGGACCGCGCGCGCAGCGCGAGCCGCCGCGGGTCGAACCGGCCGTACTCGGCCGCGGCGGCGGTCACCGCGGCCGCGGCGGAGACCGGTGCGAGCCCGAGCGCGGCCTGCGCCCGGGTCAGCGCGGCCTCGGCGTCGAGCATGCCCTGCACGAAGGCGGCGTCCCCGGTCGCCTCCTCGGCGGCCGAACCGGCCCGGCCAGGGGAGAGCAGACCGACGTCCGCGACGGGATCAGGTGAAGGCAAGAAAGACCGTCTCCTCATGCACTCCGTCGTACTGGAGGCGGACGTCGAAGCGGTGGACGCGCTCCCCGTCCGGAGTGGCGACCAGCGTGGCGCGCCTCCCCGGCTCCAAGGAGTCGAGCAGCGGGTCGCCCTCGACGTCGCCGAGGTAGACCCGGGTGTGCAGATGGTGCAGGAGGCCGCGGGCGAAGACGATCAGCGACAGGTAGGGGACGCCACCGGGCGGGAGCGTGCGGATCACATAGTGCCCGTCGGCGTCGGTGGCGATGCGGCCGAAACCGGTGAAGGCCAGTCCGTCGCGCCCCAGGACCGCTCCGGTCACCGGGTCGCGACGGAGCGAACCCGGGGCACCGTGCCGGGAGCCGTCCGGGCCCGGCTGCCAGACCTCGACGAGTGCGTCGGGGACCGGAAGCCCCGCGCCGTCGTAGATCCAGCCGTGGACGGTGACGGCGTCCGGGTGCCCGGCCGGGGCGAGGTCGCCGCCCTTGGGGAAGGGCAGCGCGTAGCCGTAGAAGGGGCCCACGGTCTGCGACGGCGTGGGGGCGAGTGGCTCGCCGCTCATCGGCCCTCCTCGATCCAGGTGGCGGCCGGACCGTCCAGGACGATGTCCCAGCGGTAGCCGAGCGACCATTCGGGTGTGGACAGGTCGTGGTCGTAGGTCGCGACCAGCCGCTGCCGGGCCGAGTCGTCGGTCACGGACTGGAGGATCGGGTCGTACGGGAGGAGCGGGTCCCCGGGGAAGTACATCTGGGTGACCAGGCGCTGGGTGAACGCCGGGCCGAAGAGCGAGAAGTGGATGTGTGCCGGGCGCCAGGCATTGAGGTGGTTGCGCCAGGGATAGGCGCCGGGCTTGATGGTGACGAACTCGTAGGAGCCGTCGTCCCCGGTCAGGGTGCGGCCCACTCCGGTGAAGTTGGCGTCGAGCGGGGCCGGGTGGTCGTCGCGTTGGTGCGCGTACCGGCCGGAGGCGTTGGCCTGCCAGATCTCGACGAGTTGACCGCGCACGGGCCGACCCTCTCGGTCCAGGACGCGCCCGGCGACCTTGATCCGCTCGCCCAGCGGCTCGGCCCGGTGCTGCCGCGTCAGGTCGTGGTCGAGGGCGGTGACGTCGGTGACACCGAAGACCGGTCCGGACAGTTCGACGGCCTCGGGGTCTCCCGCGGCCGCCCCGGCGGCCACCAACGGCCGCTTGGGGTGCCGCAGGACGCTGCTGCGGTAGGGGGCGTAGCCGCGGTCCGGATGGTGTTCGACGGGGCCGCCGCCGGCGAGGCGCTTGGCGTAGGCGGCGCGCTCGTCGGCGATCTCGGCGGAGATGTCGCCCTGGGTGAGAGGGGTGCTCATGCCGGGTCTCCTACCGTTCCAGCACCAGGGCGAGACCCTGCCCGACCCCGATGCAGAGGGCGGCGAGGCCGGTGCCGGAGCCCGCGGCCGCCAGCTGGTGGGCGACGGCGCCGGCGATGCGGGCACCGGAGGCGCCGAGCGGGTGGCCGACGGCGATGGCGCCGCCGCGCGGGTTGACGATCGACGGGTCGAGCTCGGGCCATCCGGCGAGGCAGCCGAGCACCTGCGCGGCGAACGCCTCGTTGAGCTCGAAGGTGGTGAGGTCGTCGAAGCTCTTCCCGGCCTTGGTCAACGCCCTGCGGACGGCCTCGACCGGCGCGAGACCGAAGTAGTCGGGCTCGATGCCGGTGACGGCCGATGTGCGGATGCGCGCGAGCGGTTCGCGGCCGGTGGCCTTCAGGCCCTCCTCGTCGACGATCAGCAGCGCCGCCGCACCGTCGTTGAGGGGTGAGGAGTTGCCCGCGGTGACGGTGCCCCCGTCCTTGCGGAAGGCGGGCTTGAGGCGCGCGAGCGCCTCCATGGAGGTGTTGTCGCGGATCGTCTCGTCGCGGAGCAGGTCCACGCCGTCGACGGGGACGACCTCGGCCTCGTACAGGCCGTCCTTCCACGCGCGGGCGGCCTTCTCGTGGCTGGCGACGGCGAAGGCGTCCTGCTGCTCCCTGGTGATGCCGTGCCGGTCGGCGATCAGCTCGGCGCTCTCGCCGAGCGGGATGGTCCACTGCGGATTCATCCTCGGGTTGACCATGCGCCAGCCGAGAGTGGTGGAGTAGAGCTCCTGGTGGCCGGCGGGGAAGGCGCGTTCCGGCTTGGGCAGCACCCAAGGGGCGCGGCTCATGGACTCCACGCCGCCGGCGATCGCCACGGAGACATCGCCGACCGCGACCGCTCGAGCGGCCTGGATCACGGCCTCCAGGCCGGATCCGCACAGCCGGTTGACGGTGGTGCCGGGCACGGTGACGGGCAGTCCGGCGAGCAGGGCGGCCATCCTGGCGACGTCGCGGTTGTCCTCGCCGGCGCCGTTGGCGTCGCCGAAGAAGACGTCGTCGATGCGGGCCGGGTCGAGCTCCGGCGTACGGGCGACCAGCGCGGCCACGACATGCGCCGCGAGGTCGTCGGGGCGCACCCCGGAAAGGGCGCCGCCGTACTTGCCGACCGGTGTGCGGACGGCGTCGACGATGTACACCTCACGCAGCTGCCCGCTCATCGGGCGCTCCCTTCTGCGGCGACGGCGACACGCACCGGGGCCGCGGTCTTCTCCAGGATCTCCTCCGTGGTGACGCCGGGGGCGGTCTCCACCAGGACGAGTCCCTCGTCGGTGACGTCGAGGACGCCCAGGTCGGTGATGATCCGGTTCACGCAGGCCCTGCCGGTGAGCGGCAGGGCGCACTCCTCGAGGATCTTGGGGCTGCCGTCCTTGGCGGTGTGGGTCATGGTGACGATGACGCGCCTGGCCCCGTGCACCAGGTCCATGGCGCCGCCGATGCCGGTGACGAGCTTGCCGGGGATGGCCCAGTTGGCCAGGTCGCCGCGGGCGGAGACCTGCATCGCGCCCAGCACCGCGGCGTCGATGTGGCCTCCCCGGATCATCCCGAAGGACAGCGCGGAGTCGAAGAACGCGGCGCCGGGCAGCACCGTGACGGTCTCCTTGCCCGCGTTGATCAGATCGGGGTCGACGTCCTCCTCGTACGGGAAGGGGCCGGTGCCGAGGATGCCGTTCTCGGACTCGAGGATGACCTCGACGCCCGCCGGCAGGTGGTTGGGGATCAGCGTCGGCAGGCCGATGCCGAGGTTGACGTACTCGCCGTCGCGCAGCTCCAGGGCCGCGCGGGCGGCCATCTCGTCTCTCGTCCAGGCCATCAGGCCCGCACCTCCCTGGCGGTGACCGTACGGAACTCGATCTTCTTGTCGGCGGCCTGCTCGGGGGTGAGCGCCACCACGCGCTGGACGAAGATGCCCGGCAGATGCACCTGATCGGGGTCGATCTCGCCGGGCTCGACCAGCTCCTCTACCTCGGCGACGGTGATCCGGCCGGCCATCGCGGCGAGCGGGTTGAAGTTGCGCGAGGACTTGTTGAAGACCAGGTTGCCGTGGCGGTCGCCCTTGGCGGCCCGTACGAGGGCGAAGTCGGTGGTGATGCCGCGCTCCAGGACGTACTCGACGCCGTCGAAGTCGCGCACCTCCTTCGGCGGGGAGGCCAGCGCCACACCGCCGTCGCCGTCGTAGCGCCAGGGCAGACCGCCCTCCGCGACCTGGGTGCCGACTCCTGCCGGGGTGTAAAAGGCGGGGATGCCGCACCCGCCGGCGCGCAGCCGTTCGGCGAGGGTGCCCTGCGGGATCAGCTCGAGTTCGAGCTCGCCGGCCAGGTACTGGCGTGCGAACTCCTTGTTGGCCCCGATGTAGCTGCCGGTGACGCGGGCGATGCGGCGCGCGGCGAGCAGGACCGCGAGGCCCGAGTCCAGGGCGCCGCAGTTGTTGGAGACGACGGCGAGCCCGCCGACGCCGGCGTCGTAAACGGCCTGGATCAGCGTGTCGGGCACGCCGCTCAGGCCGAAGCCGCCGACCGCCAGCGACGCACCGTCCCCGACGTCCGCTACGGCCTCAGCGGCCGAGGCGACCACCTTGTCCATTCCGCGCCACCCTCTTGTTCGTCCAGTGAACTTTAGTTCACAATTGCCTGTGCCTGAGTCTGATCCCCTGGCGCCCGCTCTGTCAACGTCCCCGGGCGGTACGGTTTCGACGACATATCGCCACGCTGGAGTGCTGATGACATCGCTGACCACCGCCGCCGCTCCCCCGCCGCAGGAGGCCGTCGGCCCTCTCGTGCGGGGACTGGCCGTGCTGCGCCGGCTCGCCGCGTCCGACGGCCGGTGCCCGGTCGGCGATCTCGTGCGCGCCACCGGCCTGGCGCGGTCCACGGTGGACCGGGTCGTCAGCACGCTCGTCCGCACCGGATACCTGCGGGTCGAGGGCCGCGACGCCGTCCTCGCCCCCCGCCTGATGGAACTCGCCAACGCCTATCTCGCCGCGAGCCGCTACCCCGACCTGCTGGGACCGCTCGCCGACGCCCTCGCGGACGGCTTGGACGAGTCCGTGTCCATCGCCGTGCCGGACGGCGACGGGATCCGCTTCGTCCACCAGGCGACCCGGCGCCGCGCGATGTCCCTCACCTTCCGCATCGGCGACCAGCTGCCGGCCGAACGCGGCGCCCCCGGCGCGCTCTTCGCCGGCCGCTGGGACGACGCCGGCTGGGAACGCTGGCGCCGACGCCGCGCGGAGGACCCGTTGGACACCGGCTTCCCTGCCCTGCCGCGCGGGCACGGGGACGCCGCCGCCTCCTTCGAGGAGCGGGTCGCCGCCGCCCGTGCGCACGGCTGGTCCGCGGACGACCAGCTGATCGAACCGGGTCTGATCGCCATCGCCGTGCCCGTACGGGACGCGGCCGGGGAGCCGGTGTGCGCGGTGAGCGTGGTCAGCCACACCAGCAGGCACAGCGCCGAGTCCCTGCGCGAGGCCGTGCTGCCCCGGCTCCGGGAGACGGTCGCGGCCATGGAGGAGGCGCTGTCCCGGCCGTGCGCCGCCCCCGCCCCCTCCCCCGCCGGCGGGTCGCCCGCCGCGTGGACGCGGGCCTCCAAGCAGGAGCTCGGCCCGGAGTTCGTGGAGTCCCTGGCCCGCGGCCTCGCGGTGCTGACCGCCTTCGGCGAGGGGCGCGCGGAACTCCCGCTGACCGCCGTCGCCGAGGCCACCGGCCTGGCCCGCGCCACCGCCCGGCGCTCCCTCATCACGCTGGAACACCTGGGTTACGTGGCCTCCGAGGGACGCCTCTTCCGCCTCACGCCGCATGTACTGGAGCTGGGCTGCGCCCACCTGTCGCGGCTGACGCTCCCCGAGATCGCCCAGCCCCATCTGGTCGAACTGGTGGAGGCCGTCCACGACTCCGCGTCGATGGCGGTCCTGTCCGGCGAGCAGATCCAGTACGTGGCGCGTGTCCCCACCGTGCGCATCATGAGCGTCAACATCACGGTCGGCACCCGGTTCCCCGCGTACGCGACCGCCATGGGCCGTGTCCTGCTGGCGGGGCTGCCCCCGCGGGATCGTGCGGCCCATCTTGCCCGCACGGACCTCACCCGGCTGACCCGGCACACCGTCACGGACGCACCGCGCCTGGAAGGCGTCCTCGACCGGGTCGCCGCGGAGGAGCACGCGCTGGTCAGCGAGGAACTGGAGGAGGGCCTGCGCTCCATCGCCGTTCCCGTCCGCGACCGCGGTGGGCGGGTGGTGGCCGCGGTCAACGTCTCCATGCACGCCAGCCGCCGCTCCGTGGAGCAGTCCCGGTCCGAACTGCTGCCCCCGCTGCGTCAGGCCGCCGCGCGCATCGGCGAGGAGCTGTGCGTGGTGGGCCGCTACGCGCGGGTGGGGATCGGCTGAAAGCCGGGGCCCCTCGGGGTTCCGGGCTTGTCGGCGGCCGGCCACGACGCCGGCCGCGGGGCCTGTGGACAACCCGGCCACTCCGATGGCGAGTGTGCCTGTGGACAACTGGTCCGCGCCGTCGGAGAGCGTGCATCATCGAATGACACGGGGGACGCGAGGGGGGTTGGCGATGAGCGTGGTGTGGGCGTCGTTACGGGCGCTGCTGGCGATCACGCTGCTGGCGGGGCTGGTCGTGCTGATCGGGGGGCTCGGGCTCGGCGTCGTGGCACTGCTGGTCTTCTTCCTGCTGGCGGCCCGCGAGGGCGAGGTCGAGCTGGCCATGCGCGGCGTCGTCGTCATGGCGGCCGCCGTGCCCCTGCTGCTGAGCATCGGCCAGGGGCTGAGCGCGATATCGCGGTCGGCGCCCCTGCGCGCGGACGCGGTTCCGGTGTCCCGCGAAGAGTCCCCCGCGCTGTGGGAGTTGGCCACCGGCATCGCCTGGCGCGTGGGCGCGCGCCCGCCGGACGTCCTGCTGCTGACCTCGGACGCCAACGCGTCCGTGGCCGAGGACGGGGCCGCGCTGGGGCTGCTGTCCGGGCAGCGGCGGCTGTATCTGGGCCTGCCCCTGCTGGCCGGCCTCACGCACGCGGAGCTGAGGGCGCTGCTGGCCCACGAGTTCGGCCACTTCTCCCATCGGCACACCCGCTTCGGGGCGATGGCGTACCGATGCGACGCGGCGTTGGCCACGACGCTCGGGCAGTGGAACACCGGGACGAGGTGGTTCTCGCTGCCGCACCTCGTGGTGCGGGGCTCCGTGCGGCTGTACGCACTGGTCTTCCACTGGCTCACCCTCGCGGTACGGCGCCACCAGGAGCTGGAGGCGGACCGCACGGCGGCACGCCTGGCCGGGTGGGAGGTGACGGCGTCGGCGCTGCGGGCGTCGCACGGCACAGCGGTGGCGTGGCGGAGGTTCCAGCGCGACTGGCTGGACCCGGCCGCGCTCACCGGCATGCACCCGGACAACCCCTACCTGGCCTTCCGTGCCCTCCTCGGTGAACTGGGGGTCCGGCGCATACCCGTGGCCGACGACCGCACCCGTGCACGGCGACGCGATTCGCATCCACCTCTCGGTCTGCGGCTGCGCCGGCTGGAGGCTCTCGGCGTCCCGCCCGGGGAGGACGACGGCGGAGGAGCGCTCCGGCTGCTTCCCGGGGACACCGGGCGCGTGATCGAGGAGCTGCGCGGCCCGCCGGCCCGCAGCATGACCACCATCCCGTGGGAACGCTGGATCGAGCTCTCCGCCAACCGCGTCGCGGGCACGCGCGCCTGGGATCTGCTGCGCGCCGCCTCCCGGGCGACCGGAGAGCGGCACCCGGGGCTGGACACCGTGCTGCGGTTGCTGGCGGAGGACGGACTGACCCGGCTGGAAGCGGAGTTCGACGGCGCTCGCGAGGATCTCGAGGAGGCGCTCTACGCGTTGGTGGGCCACACCTTGCTCCGGCAGGGGCGGGCCTCGTGGGTTCCGCGCTGGGGCGGCGGCACCCGCCTGGTGTGCGACGGCCTGGCCGACGAGGGGCTGCGCGCCCTCGTCGCGGAAGCCCTGTCGCGACCGCCAGAACTCGACCGGCTGCGAGTGCACCTCAGGCTCCTGGATGTGAACCCGGACCGCTCCGGGCCGCCCGATCCCGCCAATCCCTGGATCGAGGAGGTGGAAGACGACGTGAAGGAGGCGTCGTTCCAGGGATGGCACTTCACAACGGTGGTGGATCCCGACGCGGAGGCGCGGCGGAAACGCCAGGCGTCCCTCGTCTTGGGAGTGGCCGCGGCCGCCATCTTCGTCGGGATCATCGCCGCGAGTGGCAGCGAGGAGACGACCACGCCGCCCGGTGGGGGGCTGCGCTGCCCCTACGTCGACGGCGTCCTGGACTGCTCGCCCCTGTTCCCCGCCGCGACCCCCTATCCGCCGGCCCAGGACTGGCGGACGGCCCTTCCCAGGTACTATCCGACCTCCCTTCCGTCCCTGCGCCCGGTCCCCAGCCTCAGCTTCCCGCTCCGCCCGCTTCCGAAGACCTCCGACTTCCTGCGGCCGCTGTCGCCGAAGCCGTCACGCTGAGCACAAGGCCGGCGGCTCGCCCTATCCGCGGGCGGAGAAGGTCTCTCCCAGGGTGCGCCGCTCGCGCGGAGCGACCTCTCGGGCCCGCGGTTTCGCCTCCGGGAGAAATGCGGGCGAGGCGAGGGCGCCGACCGTGTCACGAGCGCCGACGCGTCGCCCGCCCATCGCCGGTTGATGCCGATGAGCGCGTCCTGGACGGCCTTGGACGTCCGGTCATCGCGCCGCCCGACGAGGAAGCGCCACGGCTGGGCGTTGTTCGCCGACGCGGACCGGCGGGCGGCCTCCGGCAGCGCGGCGAGCCGGGTGTCCGTGAGCCGGTGCTCCCACCGCCGCGACACCGGGCCCCGGCGGGCGGGTCAGAGCACCCCGATCCGCTGAAGCGCCCGGTACTGCGGGCCCGAGGGCCGCAGCGGCCAGTACAGGTAGCACACGCCGCCCGTGCCGCTGCGCAGCTGCCCGTCGGCGGTGTAGCGCTTCGTCCTCAGCCAGATCGTTTCGAACTGCGAGCGCTTGTAGACGCGGCGGACCGAGGCGTCGTCGGGGCTCGCCGGGTCGTTGGCGATGACGTCGCCGTCGGCGGTGAAACCGACGACGCACATCAGGTGCCCTGAGGTCCCGTAGCCCGCGCCGTCCAGCTCGGCGGCGAGGAAGGACTGGGACGTTATCACCGGGATGCCGGCCCGGATGAGCGACTCGACCTCGTTCAGTCCGCGGAGCCGCGTGATGACGGCGACCATGTCGCGGTAGGTGGCGGCGTAGGCGGCGTTGAACGGCCAGTTGCCGCAGCCCTCGTACTGGCTGTCGTAGGTGTACCGGGCGGCGTGGTCGACCTGGGGGTCGGCGTAGGAGGGGTCCACCCAGGCGAGGTCGGCGGTGGTCGGCCTGCGGCCCCAGTACTCGATGACCATCTGGGAGCCCGTGGGGCTGCACCATGCCTCGCCGCCGTTGTCGTACTGGGGGTACTGGCCCTTGTGGATCTCCTGCGAGTAGCGCGGCACCGGCAGTTCGATCCCCCTCCCCACGCCGGGGACGGAGGCCGGCACCGTGAACCGGTCGGGGATGTCGGAGGCCATGGCGCCGAGCCGCCAGACGGTGGGCGTGACCCGCGAGCCGGGGGTGCGCAGCAGGGTGAGCCGCAGCCGGTACGAGGCGAGCCGCAGGCCGCCGGCGGGATCGTCGACGGACAGGGTGTCGGTCCACACGCTGCTCCTGCCGTCGCTCTGGTCGTCGACGGAGGTGCGCTTGATGTCGGCGTCGCCGGAGGCCCAGCGGCCCATGACGTACCAGGGGGTCCGGCTGCCGTCGGTGTAGGTGGCGCACAGCTCGATCTGGATCCAGGTACCGGGCGGCGTCCGGGCGTTCCAGGAGGCGACGATCTCGGTCGCCGGGTGCCGCGGAGTGTGCTCGGGGGAGGTCCAGGTCGCCGTCTCCCAGGTCGCGGTGGTCCGGGTGTGCGGGTCGGTGTACTCCAGGGTGCCGGTCGGGCGGAGGATGGCCACGCCGGGGCGCGGGCCGGGGACGACACCGGTGCCCGAGCCGTCCCCGCGGTGCCAGTCGGTCCACCGGGTCCAGGCGTGGTAGTCCACGGGAGCCGCGGCGCCGTCGTGGGAGTGGTCCCCGCCGCCGCCGTCGGCCAGGTCGCACGCCTCCGCGTCGGACGCGGCGAACGCCCGCGGGGTGGTCGTCGCCGCGGCGGCTGCCGCGATGGCGGCGGCCAGCACCGTACGACGCGGTGTCGGTCGGGTCATGGCGGGTGTCCCCCTGTCATGGGCATGGACGACAGGTGCACAACTATCGCTCCACGCGGGCCTTTCGACCAGCGCCCCGGAAAGATCCGGGCATATTCATTGGTCGATACCTCTGACACAGGGAAAGGCGGGACCCGGCTGACCGTCAAGCATATCCCCGCCGTTTCGAGCTAATTCCTCATATTGAACTACCGGAGAAACGGCAAACGGAGTGTCATATCGCGACTCGGGCGAACCGATGAGAATGTGACGCCGATGGCCGACATCACGCCGCCCCGGAGGAATTCCCGATGACATGCGCCGCCGCGCGGGGCAGACGCGCGCTGGCCGGCTTCGCCCTGCTGCTCACCGGCGCGACCGGGTGGCAGGCGCCCGTCGCCGAGGCGGCCACGCCCCTCCCGGTCGCCTGCACGACCTCGGTGCCCTTCCGCTCAGGGACCGAGGGCTACCACACCTTCCGCATCCCCGCGGTCGTGCGCGTGGGCGAGGCCACCGTCCTGGCCTTCGCCGAGGGGCGCCGCGACTCGGCGGCCGACGACGGCGACATCGACGTCGTGCTGCGGCGCTCCCACGACGGAGGTTGCACCTGGGAGGCCCTCCAAGTGATCGCCGACGCCGGCACCGAGACCTTCGGCAACCCGGCCCCGGTGGTGGATCCCCGCACCGGACGCGTCGTGCTGCTGATCTGCCGCGACACCGGCCCGGAACGGCTCGTCCACGAACTGCACAGCGACTCGGGCGGCGCCACCTGGTCCCCGCCCCGCGACATCACCTCCCAGGTCAAACCCGCCAACTGGCGCTGGTACGCGACCGGTCCGGGACACGCCATCGCCTTGCGCCACGGGCCGTACGCCGGGCGGCTGCTGGTACCGGCCAACCACACGGCGGTGCTGGCCGGCGGGACGGTGCACGGTGCCCACGCGCTCTACAGCGACAACGGCGGGCAGGACTGGCACATCGGTTTCGTGCAGGCGCTCCCCGGCGACTGGCTCAACCTCAACGAGAGCACCATGGCCGAGCTCCCCGACGGCCGGATCTACGTCAACAGCCGTGACGACCGCGGCCTTTCCCCGGCCACCCGCGCCGACGCCCACAGCCCGGACGGCGGGCTGGGCATCACCGGCGTCTTCCGGCCGCAGGACGCCCTCGATGGCCCCGAGGTGCAGGGCAGCGTCCTGCCCACCCATGACGGGGCACTGTTGTACTCGGGCCCGGCCGATCCGCGCGGACGCAAGCGGATGACCCTCAGGGTCAGCCGCGACGGCGGCGCGTCCTGGACGCCCGAGCCACCCCTCAGCACGCTCCCCGCGGCCTACTCCGACCTCGTCGAACTCGGCGACGGCACGGTCGGCCTGCTGTACGAGACGGGACTCACCTCCCCGTACGAGTCGTTGGCGTTTACGCGGTTGACGCAAGGACCGAACGGGTGGATTCCCACACCCGCAACTGCCCCGGGTCGTTGAGCAGGGTCCACACAGCGATTTCATCAAAGGAGAACGAATGATGCGCATCGCGAAGGCCGCGGCCCTGACCGCTGTCGCCGGCGCAACCGTCCTGGGTGCCGCCGGCGCCGCGGGCGCGACCGACCACGGTCGCGGCTACGACCACGGCGGTGCCTCGGCCAAGGCCGCCGCCGTCGGCTCGCCCGGTGTCGCCAGCGGAAACGTCATCCAGGTTCCGATCAGCGTGCCGATCAACCTGTGCGGCAACACGGTCAACATCATCGCGCTGCTCAACCCGGCGATCGGCAACGCCTGCGTCAACTCGTGATCCGGCGCCCTCACCAGGGCGCGACACGACACACCGAGGGGCGTACGGGAAATCCCGTACGCCCCTCGAGCTTTGTACAGCCTTGCCGAACGCCGATTCAGTCGGAGTGCGCGGCCATTTCCTCGGCCAGCGCCGCCGCGAAGGAATCCACGTCCTCCTCGGTGGTGTCGAACGAGCACATCCAGCGGACCTCGCCGGTGGACTCGTCCCAGAAATAGAAGCGGTAGCGCTTCTGCAGCCGCTCGCTGACCTCGCGCGGCAGCAGCGCGAACACCGCGTTCGCCTGCACGGGGCGGACGACGGTGACGCCCTCGACGGCGCGGACGGCCGACTCCAGGCGCCTGGCCATGGCGTTGGCGTGACCGGCGCTGCGCAGCCACAGGTCACCTGTGAGCAGCGCCTCGAACTGCACCGAGACGAAGCGCATCTTGGAGGCGAGCTGCATGGACAGCTTGCGCAAGTGCTTCATCGCCCGCACCCGTTCGGGGTTCAGCACCACGACGCATTCGCCCAGCAGCAACCCGTTCTTGGTGCCGCCGAAGGAGAGGACGTCCACCCCGGCGTCGGTGGTGAACTCCCGCAGCGGCACCCCGAGGGTGGCGGCGGCGTTGGCGATCCGCGAGCCGTCGAGGTGGACGGCGAGACCCCGCTCGTGGGCGTGGTCGCAGATCGCGCGGATCTCCTCGGGCGTGTAGCAGGTGCCCAGTTCGGTGGACTGCGTGATGGAGACGACCTGCGGCTGCGCACGGTGCTCGTCGTCGAAGCCCCAGGCCTCCCGGTCGATCAGCTCGGGGGTGAGCTTGCCGTCCGGGGTGGGTACGGCGAGCAGCTTGAGGCCGCCCATCCGCTCCGGCGCGCCGCCCTCGTCCACGTTGATGTGGGCGGAGGCGGCGCAGACGACCGCGCCCCAGCGCTCGGTCAGCGCCTGCAGGGCGACGACGTTGGCACCGGTGCCGTTGAAGACCGGGAAGGCCTCGGCCCGCGGGCCGAAGTGGCCGCGGAAGACCTCCTGCAGGTGGGCGGTGTACTCGTCCTCGCCGTAGGCGACCTGGTGGCCGCCGTTGGCGAGGGCGATCGCCGCCAGCACCTCGGGGTGGACGCCCGCGTAGTTGTCGCTGGCGAAGCCCCGGACCTCGGGGTCGTGGTGCCGGACCGCGTCGGTCGACGGTGCGGTCACGGGCGGGGTGTCAGCCACTGGCGGGTTCCGTTCACTTCCTCGGCGGGCCGGGTCCACACATCGGCGATGGCGTCGGCCAGGTCGGTCACATCGGTGAAGCCCGCGAACTTGGCGTTCGGGCGCTCCTTGCGCATCTGCTCGTGCACCAGCGCCTTGATCACCAGCACGGTGGCCGCGGCGGTCGGGCCCTGCTCCCCCGCGAGCTTGCGGAAGGAGTCGCCCATCGCCAGCGTCCAGGCCTCGGCGGCGGCCTTGGCCGCGGCGTACGCGGCGTTGCCGGCGGTGGGCTGGGAGGCCCCGGCGGCGCTGATCAGGACGTAGCGCCCGAAGGGGCTGGAGAGCAGCCCGTCGTGGAAGGCCAGCGAGGTGTTCTGGACGGTGCGGATGAGGAGCTTCTCCAGGAAGTCCCAGTCCGCCAGGTCGGTCTCCTGGAAGGAGGCCGAACCGCGCCAGCCGCCGACCAGGTGGACCATCCCGTCGATCCGTCCGTGCTCCTTCTCGATGCGGCCCGCCCACTCGCGGGTGGCGTCGAGATCCAGCAGGTCGACGATGTCCCCGGTGATGCCGGCGCCGCCGGCGTCGAAGCGGGCCAGGTCCACGGCCTCGGCGAGCCGCTCCGGATTGGCGTCCGCGGCGATGACCCAGGCGCCGGCACGGGCGAGCCGCTGCAGGGTCGCGCGTCCGGCGGGGCCACCGGCTCCCGCCACCGCGATCACGGCTCCGGCCAGGGGTCCCCTGGCCGCCTCGTTGGCTTCCGTCATCTCCGCCGCCTCCTCGCCTGGATCGGTCACGCGGCCACCTGGCCCGTGCCGTGGGCCGTGATGCCCTTGGTCGAGGCGATCACATCACGGAGCTTCTTGGCCAGGGCCTCGTAGAACATGCTGAGCGGAAACTCGTCCGGCAGCACGTCGTCCACGAGCTTCCGCGGCGGCTGGCTCAGGTCCAGGGCATCCGGGCCCTTGGCCCAGACCGAACCGGGGTGCGGCGAGAGGTAGCCCGCGACGAGGCCGTAGGCGGCGAACCAGTGCACGAGCTTGGGGCGGTCGATGCCGTCCCGGTAGAGCTTCTCGATCTCGGCGCACAGCTGGTTGGTCACCTGCGGGGCGCGCTCCCAGTCGATGTGGAGCTTGTTGTCCGTCCAGCGTACGGCGTCGTGCTTGTGCAGGTACGCGAAGAGCAGCTGGCCGCCCAGACCGTCGTAGTTGCGGACGCGGTCGCCGGTGACCGGGAAGCGGAAGAGGCGGTCGAACAGGATCGCGTACTGGACGTAGCGGCCCATGCCGTGGCCCTCGGACTCCAGCTTCACGGCCTCCTTGAAGGTCGTGAGGTCGCAGCGCAGCTCCTCCAGGCCGTACATCCAGAACGGCTGGCGCTGCTTGATCATGAAGGGATCGAACGGCAGGTCGCCGTGGCTGTGGGTGCGGTCGTGGATCATGTCCCACAGCGTGAAGGTCTGCTGGCTGAGCTCCTGGTCCGCCAGCAGTTCCTCGGCGTCCTCGGGAAGCGCCAGGCCCAGGGTCTCGACGGCGGCGCGGCTCACGGCGCGGAAGCGGGCGGCCTCGCGGTCGCAGAAGATGCCGCCCCAGGTGAAGCGCTCGGGCGCCTCGCGGACGGCCACGGTCTCGGGGAAGAGCACCGCGGAGTTCGTGTCGTACCCGGGGGTGAAGTCCTCGAAGGTGATCGGCACGAAGAGGGGGTTGTCGTAGCGGGTGCGCTCCAGCTCGGACAGCCACTCCGGCCAGACGACGCGCAGCGCGACGGCCTCCAGGTTGCGGTCCGGGTTGCCGTTCTGCGTGTACATCGGGAACACCACGAGGTGCTCCAGGCCGTCCTGGCGGTCGGCGGCGGGGTGGAAGGCCAGCAGCGAGTCCAGGAAGTCGGGGACCGCGAAGCCGCCCTCGGCCCAGCGGCGCAGGTCCACGACCAGGGCCTCGTGGTAGGCCTTGTCGTGCGGCAGGAGGGGGGAGAGCTCCTCGACGGCGCGGACCACGCGGTCCAGGGCGCCGTCGGCGACGGAACGCTCGGGCGCGCCCTCGGCGGAGAAGTCGATGGAGCCGTCCTTGTTCTGCCAGGGGCGGATCTCCTCCACCGCCTGCTTCAGGACCGCCCACGCCGGGTGACGGACGATGCCGCCGCCGGACACACCGGTCTCGCTGGTGGCTGCGCTGTCTATCGACGCCGCTGCCGGCGACAGAATTTCCGTCATGACCCCTCCTTCACTGAAGAACCTCTTGTCGCCCCACCGTATATACGGCAGCTTCTTCCGTTCAAGTGGAGCCGGAGGAGATTCTTCCGCTCGAGGAGCCCCGGACCGTGGATCTTCCTGTGTACGGCCGCGCCGTTCATCCCGGGTTCGGCCGTGTGCCACAAGGGACCGCTAGGCTGCGAAGTGTCCGTCGATCACGCGCAGCATCAGCACGGGAAGCGATCCGCCTTGAGTTTTCTCACCGTCGGCCACCGCGGTGTCATGGGCGTCGAGCCCGAGAACACCATCCGCTCCTTCGTCCGCGCCGAGCACGAGGACATGGACCAGCTCGAGCTCGACCTGCATCTGAGCAAGGACGGCGCGCTGATCGTCATGCACGACGTGAAGGTCGACCGCACCACGGACGGCTCCGGACTCATCGGCGACCTCACCCTGGACGAGCTGCGCGAGCTGGACGCGGGCCGCGGCGAGCGGATCCCGGTGTTCGAGGAGGTGCTGGACGCGGTCGCCAAGCCGATCCAGGCCGAGATCAAGGACGTGGCGGCGGCCCGGGTGCTGGCCGAGGTGATGCGCGAGCGCGATCTGGTCGAGCGCGTCGACGTGCTGTCCTTCCACGACGAGGCGCTCGCCGAGATCCGCGAGTGCCTGCCCGGTGTGCGCACCGTACTGGTCGCCCAGGGCCCCATGGGCTCGGAGATCGTCACCCGCGCCCAGGCGGTCGGCGCCGAGCTGGTCAGCCTGAGCCTGCGGCGGATCAGCCTGGCGCTCGTGCAGGAATGCCACCGCGCGGGGATCTCGGTGATCGCCTGGACCGTCAACACCCCCGCCGACCTCGCACTCGCGCGGGCCCTCGGCCTCGACGGGGTCGTCACCGACATGCCCGACGTCAAGCGCGCGGTCGAGGGCGGCCTCACCGACTGGTGAACCGCTCCCGGCGGGCGCGTCAGCCGAGCTTCTTCACCAGCAGCTCGAACGCGAGGTCCTCGCGGGTGGGCAGCCCGAAGCGGTCGTCGCCGTACGGGAAGGGGCTGGTCCGGCCGGTCCGCTCGTAGCCCCGGCGCACGTACCAGGCGATCAGGTCCTCGCGCTGCGTGATCACCGTCATGTGCATCTCGTCCGCGGCCCACTCCTCTCGGGCCAGGCGCTCCGCCTCGGCGAGCACCAGCTTCCCCAGACCGCCGCCCTGCAGGGCCGGACGCACGGCGAACATCCCGAAGTAGGCGTGCCCCTCGCGGTTCTCCAGCTGGCAGCAGGCCACGACGGCGCCGTCGGTCTCGACCGCGAGGATGAGGCTGTGCTCGCCCTTGATGACCGCCGCGACACCGGCGGGGTCGGTGCGCTGCCCTTCGAGCAGATCCGCCTCCGTCGTCCATCCGGTACGGCTGGACTCGCCCCGGTACGCCGATTCGATCAGCGCGACGAGGGCGGGGACGTCCTCGTCGGTCGCGGGACGGAAGACGGGGCGGGCGACGGGCTGTGCGGTCTCCATGGCGGGGGCGTCCTCTCGGCGGCGGCGGTTCGTCCCGAGGCTAGCCGGTCGGGCCGGGAGGCGGCACGAAACCCCTGGCCCGCACATGGCGCACGAACTCCCCGGGCGGCGCGCACCCCCGCCGGCGCACCCACTGCTCCCAGGCCAGGTCCCAGGTCCATGTGCCGTCGGTGACCCGCCCGAACCGGACCAGCTCGTACGGCCCCTGGGCCAGAGGATCGGGGCCGCCGCTCCCGGAAATGACGAGGATTCGTCCTCCCGCCAGGTAGTCGGCCAGCGGTTCGCGCAACTCCTCGGGCAGGCTGCCTGGCACCAGCTCCACCCGCCGCCCCCGGCCGCGTCCGGCCCGGACGGGAGCGGCGACGAGGACCCGCTGTCCCTGCGCGGCCGGGTTGGCGGGCCACCGGCGTCCCGGCACGCCGGGCACACGGCGCTCCTCCCGCGCGGGCGGTCCACAGGTCTCCAGGGTGACGGCGAACCCGCCTTCCCCCAGGCGGGCGGCGAGCAGCGCGGCCTCGACTGCCGTCCCCCGCTCCCCGTCCTCCGCGAGCGCGCGCAGCCGCCCGCGGGCCTCCGCGAGCGGCACGCCGAACAACTTGCGTACGGACATCAGGGCGCGCGCCCCGGCGTTCCCGGGCAGCGGCTCGGCGCGCAGGACCACCTCGCCGTGGGCGGCGATCAGCGCGGCGCGCACGTGCTCCGGGGCCGCGTCGCGCCCACCGCCCTCGTCGGCGTTGCCGCAGGCCGCGCAGGCACCGCCGACGCTCCAGTGCAGGACGCCGTCGACGGCGATCTCACCGGCGAGGTACCCGGCCTCCGCGCCGCAGCGCGAGCAGATCCGGAACATCGGGGCGATCGACGCGGGGCCGTGGTCCATGGTGGGCAGCCTCGCGCAGCCGGGGACGCCGTGTCAGCCGGTTTTCCCGGCCCCGCGTGGGTAGCTTCTGGGCCGTGACGAACGTACTGAGCAGCAGGATCCTGCTCCGGCCGACCGATCTCGAGCGGTCCCGCGCCTTCTACCGCGACGACCTGGGGCTCGCGGTCTACCGCGAGTTCGGGCCCTGGGAGGAGCGCGGCACGGTCTTCTTCCTCGGCGGCGGCTTCCTGGAGGTGTCGGGGCAGGCCGACGGCCCGCCCGCACCAGGGCTCCGGTTGTGGCTGCAGGTGGAGGACGTCACCGAGTGCCACGCGCGGTTCGCCGGGCGCGGGGTCCGCATCGTGCGGGAGCCCGTCCGGGAGCCGTGGGGGCTGGTCGAGATGTGGATCGAGGACCCCGACGGCGTGGCGATCTGCGTGGTGGAGGTCCCCGCGGACCATCCGCTCCGCTACCGCCCGTAGGCCCCCGCGGTCACGGCGCTCGCCGCGGCCGTGGTCACCCGGCGTCGTGGGGACCGCCCGTGACACCGGTCTCGGCACAGGCCGCCGCGAACCGCCGGACGCCCTCGACGATCTCCTCGGTGCCGCTGGTGTCGGCGAAGCTGAGGCGGACGTACGGGGCCGGGGCCTCGGCGGCGAAGTAGGGCCGGCCCGGGGCGACGGCGGTGCCGGCGCGCAGCGAGGCGGCGGTGAGGGCGGACTCGTCCGTGCCGTCGGGGAGCCGGAGCCACAGCTGGTAGCCCCCAGAGGGGGCACGGACGCCGGCGGCGAGACCGGGCAGTGCGTGGTGGAGGGCGGCGAGCATCGCGGCGCGGCGCTCACGGAGACCGGCGGAGACCGCGCGCAGATGGCGGGGCCAGGCCGGGGCGCCGACGAGTTCGAGCGTGGCCTCCTGGAGGGGGCGGGGCACGAAGAAGCTGTCGACGATCTGGATGGCGCGCAGCCGCTCCATGACCGGGCCCCGGGCGATCAGGGCGCCGACGCGCAGACTGGGCGAGGTGGGCTTGGTCAGCGAGGTGACGTGGACGACGGTGCCGTAGGGGTCGTCGGCGACCAGCGGCGGCGGCAGTTCGGCCCCGTGGCCGAGGCGCCGGGCGAAGTCGTCCTCGACGAGGAAGGCGCCGGCGGCGTGCGCGATCTCGGTGATCCGCCGGCGGCGGTCGGGGGCGAGGATGGTGCCGGTCGGGTTCTGGAGGAGCGGCTGGCAGAGGAAGACGCGGGCGCCGGTGGCGGCGAATGCCTCGGCGAGCAGGTCCGGGCGTACGCCGTCGTCGTCCATGGGGACGGGCACGGGCCGCAGGCCGGCGGCGCGGGCGACGGCCATGGCGCCGGGGTAGGTGGGCGACTCGACCAGCACCGGCGACCCGGGCGGGGCCAGCGCGCGCAGGGCGGTGGTGAGCGCGGCCTGGCCGCCCGCGGTGACCAGGACGTTGGCGGTGCCGATGGCGGCGCCCGGGCCGCCCGCCTCGCGGGCGAACCAGGCGCGCAGCGGCGTCAGCCCCTCCAGCGGTGGCCGTTCCCAGGCGCCGGGGCGGCGGGCGGCACGGGCGAGTGCGGCCCCGAGCGCCTGTTCGGGCTGGAGCGAGGGGTGCAGATAGCCGCCGTTGAAGGCGATGACCCCGGGCGGGGGGACGGCGAGGCTGGCGATCACGCCGGAGGCGTCGACGACCCTGGGCGCGGGTTCGCCGTGCTGGTCTTCGACGGTGAGGGCGACCTGCTGCCAGGAGGTGTCGACGGCGCGCGGCGCGCCGTCGCCTCGGTGGGCGCGATAGGCGCCCGCGCCGGGGCGGGTGACGACCAGCCCCTCGGCGGCGAGGGCGGCCAGTGCGCGGGAGACCGTGACGGGGCTGACGCCGAAGCGGTCGACCAGAGCACGGCTCGACGGCAGCTTCTCACCTGGGGAGTAGCGGTGAAGCTCGTTCCGCAGGGTGTCCGCGAGATTCCCTGAACTGCTACCGTCATTCATGACAGCACAGAATAGCGCTACTGCCCCTCCGTCGATAGCGGTCGGAAGCCGCACGCGTGGCACCGCCCTCGCCGGTCTCGGCGTCGCCGCCTTCTCCCTGACCTTTCCGGCGACGCACTGGGCGCTCACGGGCCTCGGCCCCTGGACCGCCACCACCGTCCGGGGCGTGCTGGCGGCGGCCGTGGCGGGTGCCTGCCTGAAGGCGGCGAGGGTGCCGCCGCCCGAGCGCCGGCACTGGGCGGGGCTGGCGGTCGTGGCGTTGGGCGTCGTCCTCGGTTTCCCCCTGCTGAGCACCCTGGCGCTGCGAACGACCGACACCTCGCACGCCGCCGTCGTCGTGGGCGCGCTGCCGCTGGTCACGGCCGCGCTGGCCGCCGTACGCGTCGGGGCGAGGCCGTCGCCGCTGTTCTGGTCCGCCGCCGTCACCGGAGGGGCGGTCGTGGCGGGCTTCGCCCTGTGGCAGGGCGGCGGCGCCCTCACTACGGGCGACCTCTTCCTCTTCGCGTCCCTGCTGGTCTGCGCGGCCGGCTACGTGGAGGGCGGGCGGCTGGCCTCGGTCATGCCCGGGTGGCAGGTGATCGGATGGGCGCTGGTCGGCGCGCTGCCGCTGACGGTGCCCGCGGCGGGGGTGGCGCTCGCCTTCGAGCCCGTGCACCTGGGCGGCCGGGCGGTGGCGGGGCTGGTCTGGGTCGCGGTGGTCTCGCAGTTCCTCGGGCTCATGGTCTGGTACCGGGGCATGGCCGCCATCGGGGTCGCGCGGGCCAGCCAGTTGCAGCTCGCCCAGCCACTGCTCACGCTGGTGTGGGCGGCCGCACTGCTCGGCGAGGACCTGGGTTCGCTCACCGCGCCCGCGGCGCTGGCGGTCCTGGTCTGCGTGGCGGTCACCCAGCGCGCCCGCAGCTGAGGCCGGTGAGGGCCCCGCCGCGCTCCCCCGGTACGCCCGTGCGCTGGAGTGTGCGCCGCCGGGTGCGGGCATCCTCCGCGCAGGAGCCGAAGGAGGCCGCTCATGCACGGACCGCCGGTGGTGGCCTGGCTGCTCGTGGTGCTGGGCGCGGCCACGGGGGCGTACTGCCTGTTCCGCATACGGCGCGGCTGCCCCGGCGCGGGGACCGGCGAGAGACGGGTGGCGCGCGCGGAGGCCCTGATGGGCATGGGCATGGCCGTGATGGCCTTGCCGGTGACCGTGCTCGATCCGCCGGACTGGCTCGCCGCGGCGTTCGGCCTGGTCTTCGGCGCCGCTGCGGTGCGTGCGCTGCTGCTGGCCCGGCACGGCGCCCACCATCTGCACCACGCGGTGGGCGCGGGGGCGATGGTCTACATGGCGGTCGCCATGGCGGAGGCGGGCGCCGCCGGCGCCGCGGCCCACGCGGGTCACACGCCTGCCGGCTCTCCGGCGCTGACCGGCCTGCTGCTGGCGTACTTCGCGATATACGTGCTGGCGGCGGGCGTCCGCCTGGTCTCGGCCCCCGTCGCCGCGACGGCGACGGCCGGGGCCGCCGTGCCGGTGGCGCACGCGCCCGAACTGGCGTCGGCGTGCCGCGTGTCCATGGCGATCGGGATGTTCGCGATGCTACTCGTCCTGTGACGGCCGTGAGGCGTACGTCACTTTCCCGTGGAAGACCGTACCCGTGCGGAGCGGCGCCCTCATAGTGTGGCGGCATGACCGTCCCGCTCGCGCTGCTCCTGCTCGGTGCGGTGGCGGCCGCCATGGCCCCACGCCTGCTCACTCGCGCCGCATGGCCGGAGCGGGAACCGGTATTGGCCCTGTGGGTGTGGCAGTGCGTGGTCGGCGCGGTCCTGCTCTGCCTGTTCCTGGCGATGGCCCTCAGCGCCTCCGCCACCTGGGCGTGGCTGCGCGAGGGGCTGTTCGCCTTCGCCCCCCATGGCGTCGTCGACGCGTACGAGCTGGCCGGTTACGGCCCGTGGGCGGGCTATCTGGCGGTCCTGCTGGCCTGCGGAGGCGTCTGGACGGCGGCCATGCTCGCCCGCGAGATCCGCGGGGCCCGTTCCCGGCAGCGGGCGCGGCGCGCCGAACTGCGGGACCGTTCGCCGCGGCTGCCCGGCGAGGCCGCCGCCTCCGACGAGCGGCTGGTCGTCCTGGAGAGCGAGCGCCCCGACGCCTGGTGGCTGACCGGGCCGCGGCCGCAACTGGTCATCACCACGGGCGCGCTGCGCCGCCTGAAGGGACGTCAGCTCGACTCCGTCCTGGCCCACGAGCAGGGGCACGCGCGGGCCCGCCACGACGTCCTCCTGCACTGCGCCGGCGCCCTGGCGTCGGGCTTCCCCCAGGTGCCCGTCTTCGCCGGCTTCCGCGACCAGGTGCACCGGCTGATCGAACTGGCCGCCGACGACATCGCCTCACGCCGCTTCGGACGTCTGACCACCGCCCTGGCCCTCGTCGAACTCAACGAGGACCGCGGCGTGTTCGGTCCCTGCCAGACGCCGGACGCGCAGGTCCCGGTCCGCGTCAACCGGCTGCTGGACCCGGCGCCCCGCCTCACCCGCCTCGGTCGCGCCCGTGCCTCCGCCTTCGCGTTGATGATCCCGGTCGTCCCGCTGCTCGTGGCCTTCGGCCCGGGAATCGGTGCGCTCACGTAGCCTCGGACCATGCACGCCCCTCCCGTACCGTCCGACGTCCGGGATCCCGGCCGCGCGCTGCGCACCGCGTGCCTGAGCCAGTGCGCGGCGGCCTCCGCCGCCTTCCTGCTGCTGCTCGGGCTCGTCGCCGCGCGCTGGGGACCACTGCTCGCCGCCGACCGCCGCATCACCGTCGACCTGCACGTATGGGCCGTACGGCACTCGGGCTGGACCCAACTCAACCGCGTCCTCACCGACTGGGTGTGGGACCCGCTGACGATGCGCCTGCTGCTCCTGGCGGCCGTGGTGTGGCTGCTCGTACGCCGGGAGAACCGCCAGGCCCTGTGGCTCGTGCTGGTCGGCACCGTCGGCTGGGTCGTCCAGTACGCCGTCAAGGCCCTCGTCGGCCGGGAGCGCCCGCGCTGGCCGGACCCCGTGGACAGCGCCGCCTACGCGGCCTTCCCCTCCGGTCACGCGACGACCGCCGCGCTCGCCTGCGGTGCCCTGCTGTGGCTGCTGCTGCTCCGTCTGCCGGCCCACTCACCGTGGCGGGTGCTCGCCGTCGCCGTCGCCTTCGTCTCCGTCGTGGGAGTCGGCTTCACCCGTGTCTACCTGGGCGTCCACTGGCCCTCCGACATCCTGGGCGGCTGGCTGCTCGCCGTCGCCGTCCTGACGGGGACGGCGGGGTGGTGCGAGCCCTGGCGCGGCGACGGCCGCAGGGAACCGGAACGGACGCCTTCCTGACGGTCAGGGGGACTCCTCCGGCTCCGCTGCGAAGACCGGGATGCGCCCCGGCGGACCGGGCAGCGGAACGACGTCCTGCCGCACGGCCAGATAGAAGTCCGCACGCGCGGTGCGCTGCCGCTCGAGCAGGGCCGCCCACCCTCGGGGGTCGCGGGTCCCCGCCCGCACGAACCGCTCCATCACGGCGGCCGACCCCGCCCAGCCGTGCGCTGCCTCCAGTACCTCGGGCGCGCCCAGCATCAGCAACGCCTCCCACGCCAGGTCGCGGGTCTCCGAGGCCTCGCCGAGTCGCCGCGCGGCCTCGTCGGCGGCCAGCGGGTGGGGGTGGGGGTCGTTGCCCAGGCCGGCGGCAGCCCTGAACAGCACGGACACCACGGCCTTGTGCGCGCCCGCGTACTGGGCGTAGGCGGTCAGCCGGCGTTCCTCCCACCGCACGCGCTGCTCGCGCCGGAACCGGGTCCGGTCGCCGAGGGCGACCGCCGCGTAGGAGCCGGCGGCGCCGACGACCACACCGACCAGGGCCGGAAGCTGCGCGAGGACCGAGGACATCGCGGCACCCTATCGGGCCCGCTCCCCGCTGTCGGCACCGGCTGGTATCCATGGTCCCCATGGACACCGAACACGCCTCTCCCGAGGACCTCGCCGCGCTCCGCGCGGCCTTCGACGTCGACGACGACGGCGAGTCGGCGCTCGGCTGGGAGACCGTGCGCGCGTTCGAGGCGCGGCACGGCGTCGTACTCCCCGAGCCCTACCGGACGTTCGTCGCCGAGATCACCGACGGCTCGTTCCAAGGGCCGCCCGAGTTCGGGCTCGTGGGCCTGGAGGAGCTGCCGGGCGACTGGGGGGACCAGCGGCCCGAGCGCGATCTCAGCCGCCCCTTCCCGCTGACCTCGGCCTGGATGTGGGAGGACGACGAGCGGCCGGAGGAGGAGCTCGCCCCGCTCCTCGGCCCGGTCTTCGACCACGGCTCGATCGTGCTCGGCACGGACGGCTGCGGCATGTACTGGTACCTCGTCGTCACCGGGCCGCAGCGCGGGCGCGTCTGGAACATATGCGGCGAGGGCGCCTGCCCGTTCGGCGCGGAGTCCGGTCACACCACCACCGCCGCCGGGTTCGCGGACTGGGTGGGTCACTGGGCGGCCGGCAAGCCGTGGTTCGACGCCCTGCGGTAGTCGCGACGAGCTCGGCCCCGGTGCCGCTGCCGCCGTTACCCGGCAGCCGCGGCGGGGAGGATGGCGGTCATGACCGTCAAAGGATGCATGTTCGACTTCTCCGGGACCCTGATGCGGGTGGAGCCGGCCCGGAACTGGCTGCGCACCGTGCTGGAGCGGAGGGGGATCGCCCTCGGCTCAGAGGAACTGGCGGCGTACGCGGAACGGCTGGAGCGCGCCGGCGGGCTGCCCGGCGGCGCCGCGCCGGAGCGGGTGCCGGGGCATCTGGAGCGGATGTGGCGGGAGCGGGACCTGTCGGCGGAGCATCACCGCGCGGCGTTCACCGCGCTGGCGCGGGAGGTGGAGCTGCCGTGGGAGGGGGTCCACGAGGCGCTGTACGAGCGGCACATGGAGCCCGCGGCCTGGTCGCCCTATCCGGACGCGCCGGAGGTGCTCGAGGAGTTGCGGCGCCGGGGGGTGCCGGTGGCGGTGGTGAGCAACATCGGGTGGGATCTGCGGCCGGTGTTCCGCGCGCATGGTCTGGAACCGCTGGTGGACGTCTTCGTCCTGAGCTTCGAGCACGCGGTCCAGAAGCCGGATCCGCGGTTGTTCCGGATCGCCTGCGAGGGGCTGGGACTGCCGCCGGAGCGGGTGGCGATGGTCGGCGACGACCGGCGCGCGGACGGCGGGGCGGCGGCGCTGGGCTGCGCGGTGCACCTGGTGGACCATCTGCCGGTGGAACGGCGGCCTTCGGGGCTGCTGCCGGTACTGGATCTGACCGTGTGAACGGGCGCGGCGGCACATCGCCGGCCCGGCGCGGAAGTGCGGTACCCGGCGGTCCCCCGCGCCGCCGGGTACATGCACCTCACCCCGTTACCCGCATGAACATGCCACTCACACGGGCCGGCTCTGAGTATATTGGCTCCGAGCCAGTCAACGCAGGAGTAAAGCATGTCCCCTCGGCGACCGTCGGTCAATGAAGCGATGCGCCGGCGTTCACGGGAGCGTCTGCTGCAGGCGACGGTCGAACTCGTCGAGGAACGCGGGTTCGAGGCCACGACCCTCGGGGACATCGCCGACCGGGCCGGGACGGCGCGCGGTCTGGTCTCGTACTACTTCCCGGGCAAGCGGCTGCTGCTGCAGTCCGCGGCCCACCGGCTGATGCACGGAGAGCTGGCGGCGGCCCTGGAACGGGAGCCGCGTCCCGCGGACGGCCGCGAGACGCTGGCCCGGGCGATCGACGCCGTCCTGGCGCTGCCCGTGCGCCATCCGGTCGTGATGCGGGCGCACATGGCCGGCATCCTCCAGGCCGAGGGGTTCAGCGAGTGCGAGGAACGGCAGCGGCTGGCCGAGCTGCTGCTGGGCGCGATACGTGCCTGGGGTTCCACGGACGCCGAGCAGGACTACCGGATGCTCCGGGCCCTGCTCATGGGCGGGGTGTTCGCGCAGTTGATCCCGGGCGCGGCGATGCCGCTGCCGCGGTTGCGGGCGGAGTTGTTCCAGCGGTACGGCCTGGCCTGGGAGCTCGGCGTTCCGCCGGGCGAGTTACCGCCCGGCGGAACGCCGCTGCCAGATGCCGATCAGCGATAGTCGGGCTGGGTCTGGACGTTGAGCTCGGCGAGCCGGATGCCCCGGGCGCTGTCGGTGCGCCGGTCGGAGATCTTGAGGACGTCGAAGCCCTTGGCGATGTCGTTCGAGTAGATGTAGCCGTTGTAGTAGTAGGCGCTCCAGGAGCCGCCGAGCGTCAGGGTGTCGGTCGAGATGGGACCGCGCTCGAAGTAGCCGATCTCCTTGGGGCGCGCGGAGTCGGTGAAGTCCCAGACGGAGACGCCGCCCTGGTACCAGGCCTGCACCATGATGTCGCGGCCCTTGACGGGGATGAGCGATCCGTTGTGGGCGACGCAGTTCTCGGTGTCGGCCTGGTGGCGCGGGATCTTGTAGTAGTTGCGGAAGACGAGCTTGAGCTTGCCGTGCTTGCGGGTGATGTCGTAGATGCCGTCGGCACCGCGCTGCGGACCGATCGCGGTGTTGCACTCGGCGCCGCCGCCACCGCCGAGTTCGTCGGTGAAGACGACCTTGGTGCCGCGCTCGTTGAAGGTCGCCGAGTGCCAGAACGAGAAGTTGACGTTGTCCTGGACGCGGTCGATGACCTTGGGCCGCTCGGGGTCGGAGATGTCCATCAGGATGCCGTCGCCCATGCAGGCCCCGGCGGCGAGCCGCAGCTTCGGGAACACGGTGATGTCGTGGCAGCCGGTGGTCTCACTGACCCGGGCCTGGGTGTCGGTGGGCGGGATGCCCGGGTTGCCGCCGTCCGGGAAGAGGACCGGGAAGGCCGTCACGGCGGCCTGCTCCGGGTGGTGGCGCGGAATCTTCACCACGGAGATGCCGTCGTGCGGAGGCTGGCAGTCCGGGAAGGCGGCGTTGGGCGAGTAGGAGGAGACATAGACGAAAAGGTCACGCTTTTCGGGCACGAGGGTGTGCGTGTGGGAACCGCAGCTGGTCTCCACGGCGGCGACGTAGCGCGGGTTGGCCTTGTCGCTGATGTCGAAGACCTTGACGCCCTCCCACGAGGTCTTCTCACTGGCCGGCTGGCTCGTGCTCGCGCAGGAGTTGTCCGAGCGCGAGGAGTCGGTCGACAGGACCAGCAGGTTCCCGGAGACCGAGATGTCGTTCTGCGATCCGGGGCAGAGGACCTGGCTGACCACCTTGGGGCTGGTGGGGCGGCTGATGTCATAGATCACAAAGCCGTCGTAGTTGCCCGCGAAGGCGTATCTGCCCTGGAAGGCCAGGTCCGTGTTGAATCCGGCCAGCGACTGCTTGGGTATGTTGACCAGGTGCTCGACGTTGGCGCTCGTGACGACCTCGTCGACACCGGGGATGGTCCCGTCGGCGGTGGCTGGGGCCTGGGCCGCCACTCCGAGCATCATGACGGTGGCGGCCGCGAGGGCCGCCAGTCGTCCGGGGCGAGCGAGGGCTGTACGAAAGCGCTTCACCGCATCCTCCCTTGTGTCCGTTCGGCATTGAACTTCATGCGGACCCCGGCAGTATGGCCCTTCTCATGTACGCGCCAAAAGATGACAATGGGCCGGTGTTTTCTTCGTATCGTCTGACGACGCTGTTCGCCCTTGTCCTGACCGTCTCTTCGGCGTTGGCCCTGACCGGCTGCGACGGCGGCTCGGGGAACGACGCCGCGACCGCCGCTCCCTCGGTCATCGCCCCGGGAGCGCCCGGCGAACGGGCCACCACCCTCTCCGCGGACGAGGCGGCGAAGGCCCGCCCCGACGACACCCCGAACGCCGCGGACCTGACCTACGTGACGAACATGATCGCCCACCACCAGCAGGCGCTTGCCATGACCGCGCTCGCCGACACCTACGCCTCCGACAAGCGCGTCCGCGGCCTCGCCGGACGCATCGACGCCGCACAGGGCCCGGAGATCGAGAGCATGGAGGCCTGGCTGAAGACCAACGGCAAGGGCGCGCACGCTCCCGGCCACGACCACGCCGCGATGCCCGGAATGGCCACCGCCGCGCAACTGGCGGCGCTGCGCGAGGCGCGCGGCGCGGAGTTCGACCGGCAGTTCCTGAGCCTGATGATCACCCACCACCAGGGAGCGGTGACGATGGCCACCGACGTGCTCACGCAGGGCCGCAACGTCCAGGTCGGCGAGTGGGCGAACGAGGTGATCGCCCAGCAGAGCGCCGAGATCGCCCGGATGCGCGCCATGGGCTGACATCGCCGGCCGCGACACGCTCCGCCGCCCTCCCGCCGGTGGTCGCTCGGTGCGATGCTGGACATGGCCGCCCGTCCCGCCCGGTTCCGGGCGCGTACGGGCCGTCCGAGGTGAACCGAACCCTCGCCGAAGGGGAGGCGCCCGTGCTTCGTGTGGCAGTCGTCGGATCAGGTCCCAGCGGGGTGTACACGGCCGAGGCGCTGACCCGCCAGGAGGCGGTGCCGGACGTCACGGTCGACGTGCTCGACCGGCTGCCCTGCCCGTACGGGCTGGTCCGGTACGGAGTGGCGCCGGACCACGAGAAGATCAAGTCCCTGCAGGGCACGCTGCGGCGTGTGCTGGAGGACCCGCGGATCCGCTTCCTGGGGAACGTGACCGTGGGCGGCCCCGATCTCACCCCGGAACGGCTGCTGGGGCTCTACCACGCGGTGGTCTACTGCGTCGGAGCGGCCACCGACCGCCGCCTCGGGGTGCCCGGCGAGGACCTGCCCGGCAGTTGCGCGGCGACCCACTTCGTCTCCTGGTACAGCGCGCACCCCGACGAGGCGCCCGACGGCTTCCTGCTGCACGCCCGCTCCGCCGTCGTCATCGGGGTGGGCAACGTCGCCGTGGACGTGGCCCGCGTCCTGGCCCGGGGCGCCGACGAACTGCGGCACACCGACGTGCCCGAGGGGGCGCTGCGCGCCCTCGCGGACAGCCGGGTCACGGACGTCCACATGGTGGGGCGGCGCGGGCCCTCGCAGGCGAAGTTCACCACCAAGGAGCTGCGCGAGCTCGGCGACCTGCCCGACGCGGACGTGGTCGTCCACCCCGAGGAGCTCGCGCTCGATCCCGCGTACGCCGATCCGCGGGAGCTGCCCGCGGCCGCCCGGCGCAATGTGGAGGTGCTGCGCGGCTGGGCGTCCCGGCCCGCGGCGGGCCGGCGCCGCCGCATCCATCTGCGCTTCTTCCTGCGGCCGGTGGCGGTGCTCGGCGAGGACCGGGTGACGGGAGTGCGGTTCGAGCGGACCGCCCCGGACGGACAGGGCGGGGTGCGCGGCACCGGCGCCCTCGAGGACATCGGCGCCGGACTCGTCCTGCGCTCGGTCGGCTACCGCGGGGTGCCGCTGGACGGGCTGCCGTTCGACGACCTGCTCGGCATCGTGCCCAACGAGGAGGGCCGCGTGGTGCGCGGTGGCACCCGCTCGCCCGGCGAGTACGTCGCCGGCTGGATCAAGCGGGGGCCGACCGGGGTCATCGGCACCAACCGGCCCTGCGCCAAGCAGACGGCCGCCGCGCTGATCGCCGACGCGGACACGCTGCTGGCCCGCCGCACGACCACCGCCGATCCGCTGGAGGGCCTGCGGGCGCTGGGCCAGGATCCCGTCGAGTGGAGCGGGTGGGAGGCCATCGAGGCCGCCGAGGCGGCGCTCGGGCGGTCACTGAACCGAGCGATCGTGAAGATCCCGGACTGGGAAGGGCTGTTGGCCGCGGCCCGGCTCACGGGGTGAGCCACGTCGCGGGCAGCTCCGCAGGCGCTTGCGCGGGCACCTCGGCGAGCTCCGGCGCCGGCGCCTGCGCATACGTCTCCGCGCACGTCTCCGCGCACAAGGGGCCGTTTACGCTCTCCGGGGTCCCGGGCAGGCACTCACGTCATCGTCCGACCGCTTCACCCGCGCCGCGCTCGAGGAGCTGCCCATGGCGACACCGACCGACAGCCCCGGCCCCGCCGTCCATCCCGTCGACGAGGTGCTGCCCGCGGTCCAGCTCGGGGCGTTCGGGCTGCAGCACGTGCTCGCGATGTACGCGGGAGCCGTCGCCGTACCGCTGATCGTCGGCAGCGCGCTGAAGCTGTCCCCCGCGGACCTCGCCTACCTGATCACGGCCGACCTGCTGGTGTGCGGCATCGCCACGCTGCTGCAGTGCGTGGGCTGGTGGCGCTTCGGCGTCCGGCTGCCCATCATGCAGGGCTGCACCTTCGCGGCGGTCTCGCCCATGGTGCTGATCGGCCAGGACGGGGGACTCCCCGCGATCTACGGCGCCGTCATCGTCTCGGGAGTGGCGATGGTCCTGCTGGCGCCGGTCTTCGGGCGGCTGCTGCGCTTCTTCCCGCCACTGGTGACCGGCACCGTGATCCTGGTCATCGGGCTCAGCCTGCTTCCGGTGGCCGGCAACTGGGCGGCGGGCGGAGTGGGTTCGGCCGACTTCGGGGCACCGCGGAACATCGCGCTGGCGGCCGCCGTGCTCGTGGCGATCCTGCTGATCCAGCGATTCGCGCCCGGCATCGTCGCACGGGTCGCGGTCCTGGCGGGCATCGTGCTCGGCACCCTGGCGGCCGTTCCGCTGGGCTTCACCGACTTCGGGGCCGTCGGCGACGCGGGCTGGCTCGGCGTCAGCACCCCGTTCCACTTCGGCACTCCCGCCTTCCAGGGCGCGGCGATCGTCTCGATGCTCGTGGTGGCGCTGGTGACCATGACCGAGACGACCGGCGACATCATCGCGGTGGGCGAGCTGACAGGCCGCCACGTCGAGCCCGGGCGGCTCGCGGACGGGCTGCGCGCGGACGGCGTCTCGACCGTGCTCGGCGGAGTCTTCAACACCTTCCCGTACACCGCCTACGCGCAGAACGTCGGCCTCGTCGGACTGACCCGGGTGCGCAGCCGCTGGGTGGTGGCGACCGCGGGCGGCATCCTCGTCCTGCTGGGGCTGCTGCCCAAGCTGGGCGCGGTGGTCGCGGCGATTCCGGCGCCCGTGCTGGGCGGCGCCGGGCTGGTGATGTTCGGAACGGTGGCGGCCAGCGGGGTGCGGACGCTGTCCGCCGTCGACTTCCACGGCAACCACAATCTGACCGTGGTGGCGGTGTCCGTCGCGGTGGGGCTGCTGCCGGTCGGCGTCCCGACGGTGTACGACGCCTTCCCCGACTGGTTCCAGACGGTGATGGACAGCGGGATCAGCGCCGGGTGCATCACCGCGATCGCCCTGAACCTGCTCTTCAACCACCTCCCGGGCGGCTCCGGTTCAGGTGCGGACGGCGCCCGCGGCCGGGCCGAGCCGCCCGTCCTGCCCGTCGGCGGCGGCGAGGACGCTGCCGAGAAGCCCGGGGAAGAGCGCCTCTAGGTCCTCCCGGCGCAGCGCGTTCATCTTGGACGTGCCCCGGTAGGTCTGGCTGATCACGCCGGCCTCGCGGAGCACCCGGAAGTGGTGGGTGGAGGTGGACTTGCTGACCGGCAACTCGACCTCGGAGCACGCCGCCGCCGCTCCGCGCGCCGCCAGGGTCCGCACCACGCGCAGGCGCATGGGGTCGGACAGGGCGTGCAGGACGGCCTCCAGGCGGATGTCCGCGCGGTCCGGGTGCTCGCACACCCGCCCGCCGGAGGCGGGGGCGGCCGTGGTCGGGGGCTGCGGCGGCGTCATGGTCCTCATATTACGAGGGAGCTCGTAGTTCGACAGGTTACGTACTACGGCACATGCCGTAGAAGGCGCCGCCCGCAGAACGCGCGCCATGGACCCCGTTGTCGGTGGGGCGGTGCAGAATCTGTGATGCAGGACACATTCCCGGATTTCGGAGATGGTGCGTCATGGACGACGTCGTACTCGCGATCGGCACACGCAAAGGACTGTTCCTGGGACGGCGGGACGGTGCCGGGGCATGGGAGCTGACCGGTCCGCACTTCCCCATGCAGGCGGTGTACTCGGTCGGCATCGACACCCGCCGCGCGGTGCCGCGGCTGCTGGTCGGCGCGGACAGCTCGCACTGGGGGCCGTCGGTGTTCCGCTCCGACGACCTCGGGCGCAGCTGGGAGGAGCCGGCCCGGCCGGCGGTGCGGTTCCCCAAGGACACGGACACCTCCCTGGAGCGCGTCTGGCAGCTCCAGCCCGCCGGCACCGGGGCACCGGACCTGGTGTGGGCCGGCACGGAGCCGGGCGCGCTGTTCCGCTCGGACGACGGCGGGGTGACCTTCGAGTTCGTACGGAGCCTGTGGGAGCACCCGCAACGGAAGCAGTGGGGCGCCGGCTTCGGCGGCCAGGCGGTGCACACGGTCATCACCGATCCGCGGGACGCCGACGCGGTGATCGCGGCCGTCTCCTCCGGTGGCGTCTATCGCTCGGTCGACGGCGGCAAGAGCTGGGCGGCGTCCAACACCGGGATCAAGGCGGAGTTCCTGCCCGACCCCTACCCCGAATTCGGCCAGTGCGTCCACAAGATCGCCCGGGACGCCGAGGACCCCGACCGGCTGTATCTGCAGAATCACGGCGGCGTCTACCGCAGCGACGACGCGGGCGCGAGCTGGACGGAGATCGGCAAGGGCCTGCCCGCGGACTTCGGCTTCGCCGTCGCCGCCCACCCGCGCCGCGGCGGCGTCGCCTACGTCTCCCCGGTCAACGACGGCAGCGACCGCTACCAGCCCGACTACCGCTGCCGGGTCTACCGCACGGAGGACGCCGGCGCCTCGTGGACGGCCCTGTCCACCGGGCTGCCCGCGGAGGAGCACTACGGGGTGGTGCTGCGCGACGGGCTGCGCACCGACGACGCGGACCCGGTCGGGGTCTACTTCGGCAACCGCAACGGCGAGGTGTACGCCAGCGCCGACGAGGGCGACAGCTGGCGGCTCGTGGCCTCGCACCTGCCGGACGTGCTCTGCGTGAGGGCGGCCGTGGTCTGATTGTCGGTGCGAGCCACTAGAGTGACTCCCCGTGGCAGCACGACCGTTGAACGAGATCGTCGAAGAGGGCTGGGCCAAGGCGCTGGAGCCGGTCGCCGGAAGGATCGCCGCGATGGGCGACTTCCTGCGCGCCGAGATCGCCGCGGGCCGCACCTACGTGCCGTCGGGGGCGAACGTGCTGCGCGCGTTCCAGCAGCCCTTCGACGACGTCCGGGTGTTGATCGTGGGCCAGGACCCGTATCCCACCCCGGGGCACGCCGTCGGGCTCTCCTTCTCGGTGGCCCCCGAGGTGCGGCCGATTCCCGGCAGCCTGGAGAACATCTACCGGGAGCTCCACACCGACCTCGGCCTGCCCCGGCCCTCCAACGGCGATCTGACCCCCTGGACCCGGCAGGGCGTCCTGCTGCTGAACAGGGCGCTCACCAACGCGCCGCGCCAGCGCGGCGCGCACCGCGGCAAGGGCTGGGAGGAGGTCACCGAGCAGGCCATGCGCGCGCTGGTCGCGCGCGGCAAGCCGCTGGTGTCGATCCTGTGGGGGAGCGACGCGCGGAACCTGCGTCCGCTGCTGGGGGACCTGCCGGCCATCGAGTCCGCGCACCCCTCCCCCATGTCGGCGGACCGCGGCTTCTTCGGCTCGCGCCCCTTCAGCCGGGCCAATGACCTTCTGACGCGTCAGGGCGGGAGCCCGGTGGACTGGCGGCTGCCCTGACAGGGGTAGCCGCTACCCTGCCCGGGTGACGACGCATTCGAACACTCCGGCGGGCTGGTACCCGGACCCGCACGGCAATCCGAACCTGCTGCGCTACTGGGACGGATCCCAGTGGACGGAGCACACCCACGCCGGCGGTGGGCAGGTCCCTCAGCAGCCCAAGGACAACCCCTGGGAGCTGGGTGTCGACGGGGGTCACGACCCGTCCCGCATCCAGCGCCAGGTGCAGCAGCAGGCGGGCGTCGCCCCTGTCGGCCCCGGCGGCGGCACACTCTTCAGCGAGCCCGTCCTGGTGGTCAACCAGAAGGCCAAGCTGATCGAGCTGAACAACGAGTACAGCGTTTTCGACCAGCAGGGGCGTCAGCTCGGCTCGGTGGTCCAGGTCGGCCAGAGCACCGCGCGCAAGGTGCTGCGCTTCGTCGCGAGCGTCGACCAGTTCATGTCGGTGCGGCTCGAGGTGCGGGACGCGCACGGACAGCCGCAGTTGCTGCTGACGCGGCCCGCGAAGTTCATCAAGTCGAGGGTGATCGTGCAGCGCGCCGACGGCCTGACGCTCGGCGAAATCGTGCAGCAGAACGCCATCGGCAAGATCAACTTCGCCTTCGAGGTGAACGGCCAGAAGATCGGCGCGATCAAGGCCGAGAACTGGCGCGCCTGGAACTTCGCCATCGTCGACCACACCGACACCGAGGTCGCCCGGATCACCAAGACCTGGGAGGGCCTGGCGAAGACGATGTTCACCACGGCGGACAACTATGTGCTGCAGATCCACCGCCCGCTGCCGGACCCCCTGCTGAGCATGGTCGTCGCCTCCGCGCTCACCGTGGACACGGCCCTCAAGCAGGACTCGCGCGGACTCGGCTGATCGCCGCGCGCCTACGGTGCCGGGGTGCGCGGACCCGGCACCGTATCAGGACAGAACCGGACAGGTAACCCCTGCGATGGACCCGCCCGAACAACAGAGCGCGCAAAGGCACTAGCATGCCTCGCCATGAGCACTGCCGAAGGCCCCGCACCCGGCCTGCCCGTTCGTATGCCCCGCCCCCGCCAGCCCGGGCGGCACCGGCGGCCGGAACCGCTGACCACGCCCGAGGGCGCCCCCACGCTGGTCCTCGCCGTGCCCGGCACCCCGTCCTCCGCGATACGCAGTCTCGCGGAGGAGATCGTCAGCATCGCCCGCATCGAGCTGTCCGGTCTCGACCCGCGCATCGGCTACGTCGACGGCGACGGCGAGGAGTACCCGACTCTCGAGTCCGTGCTGGCCCAGGCCGCCGCCGAGCGCGGCGACGAGGCCCCCGCGGCCGTCGTGGTCCCGCTGCTGGCGGGTCCCGAGGCGTCGGTGATGCGCCGGATCCGCCAGGCCGTGATGGACAGCCGCGTCGCGGCCGAGGTGACCGACGTGCTCGGCCCTCACCCGCTGCTGGCCGAGGCGCTGCACGTGCGGCTCTCCGAGGCCGGTCTGGCCCGCGCCGACCGCGCCCGCCTGTTCACGGTGGCCACCGCCGCCGACGGCATCATCCTGGCCACCGTCGGTGGCGAGGAGGCCGTCCAGGCCGCCGGTGTGACCGGTCTGCTGCTGGCCGCACGGCTCGCCGTGCCGGTGATGGCCGCCGCGCTGGACATCGAGGGCTCGGTCGCCCAGATCGCCGACCAGCTGCGTTCGTCCGGCTCCCTGACGCTGGCGCTGGCGCCCTACGTGGTCGGCCCCGAGGTCGCCCCCGAGGTGCTGCACGACGCCGCCAAGGAGGCCGGCTGCTCCGCGGCCGACGCGCTGGGCCCGTACCCGGCCATCGGCAAGCTGGTCGTCGCCACGTACACGGCGTCCCTGGGCATCGCCCAGCAGTCGCAGGGCGCTCCGACGAGCTGAGCCTGCGGGCCGCCGACGACAACGGCGTGGGGGGCGGGCCCCCCGGGCGCCGGGGGGGGGCGGGCCGCCCGGGGGGCGGCGGGGGGGGCCGCAC
>NZ_JBEZXR010000059.1:0-56894 GCF_040638135.1 Streptomyces sp. NPDC026673
GGGCCGCGCGGTCCGCCAGGTCCGCGGTGATCGCGTCCGGCGCGCCCTCGACGGGCAGCATGACGGGCGTTGTGGCCTCGGTGGAACCGATGAGGGCGGGTCAGTGCGGGAGGAGCCCCTGGCCGCCGTCGATGTCGTACGTCCCGCCGGTGAGCGCGTCGTTGCACATGATGTGCGTCGCCAGGGCGGCGACGTCCTCCGGGCCCACCACCCGCCGGATGGGAAGCGTGGCACGCAGTTCCTCGCGCCGGGCCTCGAGCCGGTCGCCGAGGAGCGAGGCCGACAGAGGCGTGTCGACGAAGCCGGCGGCGATGAGGTTCACCCGGATCGGCGCGAGTTCGAGCGCCAGGTTGGCGGTCAGGGCGGGCAGGGCCGCGGTGAGCGCGGTCGCGACGGCCAGGCCGACTCCGGGTCGTCGCGCGCCCGTGCCGCCGATGAACAGCAGGGTGCCCCCGGGCCGGACCCTGCCACGGCTGTGCAGGGCGACCCCGAGGGGCATGGCCAGACGCTCGCCGAAATGGCGGCTCGCCTCCGCGACGTCGATGTCGGCCAGGGGCATGTAGAAGGGGCCGCCGGCCGTGAGTAACACGTGGTCGACGGTGCCGGGCAGATCGCGGAAGAACCGCTCGAGGCGGTCGGTGTCGGTGGCGTCGAAGGCCGCGGTGCTCACCGGCCGGAGTTCGAGCGCGGCGCGCCGCAGCCGTTCGGGGTTGCGGCCGGCCAGCACGACCTCGCCGCCGCCGGCGCGTACGCGCCGGGCCGTGTCCAGGCCGATGCCCGCGCCGGCACCGATCACGACGACGGTCTGGCCGGTGAGGTCGTGCCGGTCGTGGTGCGTGTCGCCACCCGTCATCGGCACCTCCGGTCGTCGGTGAGCGGTACCGCGGCGGTGTGCGAGGGCCGGGCCGTCCGGGACGATCGGGGCCGTGGCAGCCCGCCGGGAACCGTCCGTGCCCGCCTGGCGACGGTGCGGAGGGTGCCGACGGTGCCGGTGAACGCCCGGTGCGCCCCGGCCGCTCCGGTGCCGGGCAGCGTCCGCACCGAACCGCCGCGGAGCCCGCGGTGGGCATCGGCGGCGAACGCGGCAGGCCCTGGGACGTCCATGGGGCACCTCCCCGGTGGAGGGGCGGAAGGCCGAGGACGGGCGGTCCCGCCGCGACGCGGCAGCCCCGGGCGTCCCTCCTCGAACGTATATCCCCCGGGTTTCCGCCACCAGCGGACGGCTCGGACCGCGGCCGGCGGCCGACCGCCGCCGGCGTGACCCGACCCGGCGCTGCGGGTGCGGTGGGGATCGCGGTGGGCGCGGCCGGAACCCGTGGGGCGGCTCAGCCGAGAGCGGGGGGATCCGCCAGGTCGAGGCGGTCGGGCGGCCGATGCGGCAGCGGGCGGGCGTCGGTGACGCGCAGCCCGTCGAGGGCCAGTTCGAGGTAGCGGCGCCAGGCCTGCGGCTCCGCGGCCAGCAGGGGCGCCGCCGTCTGGTGGATTCCGCCGAGCAGCAGCACGACGTCCGTACCCGTGATGTCACCGCGGACGGCGCCTTGTTCGCGCGCCCGGGCCGTGAGCGCCTCGGCGGCGACGCAGAGGCGGTTGATCGCGTCCCGTACCCCGGCGTGCTGCAGCGAGGGGCGGCCGATCACTTCGCAGAACGCGCGGTCGGCGGCGAGCACCTCGACGCCGTCGGCCATGAACTCCCGTAGCGCCGCTGCCGCGTCGTCGGCCTGGGCGAGACGGTCGGCGCTGTGGATGAGCTGGTCGAGCATCTGGAGCATGATCGCCGCGAGCAGGTCCTCCTTGGAGGCGAAATGGCGGAACACCGTGCCCTTGGCGAGGCCGGCACGCTGGGCGATCTCACCGATCGGCACGTCCACCCCCTGCTCGGCGAACGCCGCGGTCGCGGCCTCGAGCAGCAGACGGCGATTGCGCACCATGTCCGCCCGCTGGCCCGGAGCGGCCGTCCTCTCGGTCATGCGTGCCTCCTCCCGTCCCGTCAGGAGCCTACCACCAAGATGACCGGACGGTCAGATTAGCTGTTACGCTCAACATGACCCGGCGGTCACCTTCTGGCGCGCCGGCCGCCGGCCGTTGTCAGGGCGCCCGGCGGAACTCGCACGACACAACACGGACTCTTGGAGGAAAACGTGAGCGACACCATGGAAGGGAAGGTCGTCCTCGTCACCGGCGCGTCCTCGGGCATCGGCCAGGCCACCGCGCTGGCCTTGTCGAAGGCGGGCGCCCGGGTCGCGGTCGGCGCCCGGCGGGCCGACCGGCTGAAGTCCCTCGCCCAGGACGCCCCCGGCGAGATCCTCGCCTTGGAGTTGGACGTCACCGACCGCCAGTCGGTGAACGACGCGGTCGCGGCGACCGTCGAGCGCTTCGGGGCCCTCGACGTCCTGGTGAACAACGCGGGCGTCATGCTCAGCGGCCAGATCCTGGGCGCGGACACCACGGAGTGGACGCGCATGGTCGAGACCAACCTGCTCGGATCGATGTACGCGGTCCACGCCGCCCTGCCGCACCTGCTGCGGCACAAGGGTGCCGTGGTGCAGATCTCCTCGACCTCGGGGCGCACCGCCTCGGCGGCGAGCGCCGTGTACGCGGCCACCAAGTTCGGCATCACCGCCTTCTCGGAGGCGTTGCGGCAGGAGGTCACCGCGCAGGGCGTGCGGGTCATCGTCGTCGAGCCCGGATTCGTCGCGACCGAGTTGACCACGCACATCACCGACCCGGCCATCCAGGCCATGGCGAAGAGCATGGCCGAGTCCATGCGGACGCTCCAGCCCCAGGACATCGCGGAGGCCGTGCTGTACGCGCTCGCCCAGCCCGAGCACGTCGCCGTCAACGAGATCCTGATCAGGCCGACCGACCAGACCCGCTGACGCGGTACGCCAGGCGGCCCCGGCCCGGGGCCGCCTGGCGCAGTCGGCCCGCCGGATCAGAGGCCGGCGAGCACCGCGAACGGGTCGGCCGCGCCCCCGTTGTCGACGGCGGCGATCCTGCGCCTCAGGACGAAGGCGGCGCCAGGGTCGAGCGTCACCTCCCGCTGGGTCATCACCCAGATCCCGCAGGCGTAGGCGGTGAATCCCGGATCGTCGTAGAGGAGCCCGTAGGTCTGGCCGTCCGACCCGGTCATGCCCACCCATGGCGCGGTCGGCGTGAAGTCGGCCGGCGCGGAGGCGGTCACGGTGCCGTGGCCCGCGACGCCGCTGCGCTGGCCGGCGCCGTCGTGGTCCAGGACGTCACCCAGCCAGAAGGTACGGGCCTCGGTGCCGCGGTTGGTGAAGACGCTCTCGGCGGTGACCCAGGGCTCGGCGTCGCGCAGGGCGAAGGTCGTGATCACCTCGATGTCCGGCACCTGGGTGCTCGCCCCGGTGGCCCGCGCGGAGGCTACCGGGCCGCCGGCGGAGAGCACCTCCAGCGCGGTCGACCGCACGGTCAGCTGCTGCCATGCGTTGCTTCCGCGCGGCCGGGCCGTCGACGCGTACGGCAGGTTCATCCAGTCCAGCTGGTCGAGGTGGCCGACGGCCGCCAGGTCCAGCGGCTTGCCCAGGGTGACCCCGGGCAGTTGGGGGTCCTGGGAGCCCGCCGACACGGCGAGCGACAGCATGGAGTTGGACAGCGTGACGTCCGTGGCCGCCGCCTGCGCCTGCGGACCGGGCACCGGTCGGCCGGTGCCGGCCCGTACGGCGGCGCGCGTCAGGGCCACGTCGCCCCGGGTCTGTGCACCCGCGCGCACGATGGCCGTGGCGGCCTCCGGTTCGTAGCCGACGCCGCCCACGGCGACCGTGTACTGTCCGGGCGGCGCGAAGGCGAGGTACTCGCCGGTGGCGTCGGTGGTGACGGCGGCGAACCGGGTGCCGTCCGCCGCGGTGACCGTCACCTGGACGTTGGCCACGGGCTTGCCGGTCACCCGGTCGGTGATCCGTCCGACCAGCCCGTCCCCGGCGTCGATCCGACGCGCCCCGGGCCTGCCGTCCCGCACCTCGAAGGCGGCGATGGTGAAGGCCGGGGAGGCCGCGTCGTCGCCCTTGAGGACGATGCGCAGGTCGGCGCGCCAACGGTCGCGGGTGACGTCGCAGATCACATAGCCGCGGTAGGTGCCGTTGTAGAACTTCACATGCGGGTTGGCGACGAGACCCGCCCGGACATCCGCGTCCCAGCCGGCTCCCGAGGAGATCGACGTGCCCACGAACTCGGTGGCGACGACGGGGGAGCGCGGGTCATCGAAGTCCGTCTTGAGATCGTTGACCCAATGGGTGTGCCAGTCGCCGCTGAGCACGACGGGGTTGGTCACGTCGCGGTCGGCGACGAAGTCGAGGATGCGGGCGCGGGCACCGGCATAGCCGTCCCACTGGTCGAGGTTGACGATCTTCCCCGGCCCGAGGTCGTAGTCGAAGGCGGCCATGATGGTCTGCTGGGCTATGACGTTCCAGCGGGCCTTCGACCGGTCCAGGTTGTCGAGCAGCCACTTCTCCTGCGCGGGACCGGTCATCGTGCGTTCCGGGTTCCAGACCTCGGGGCCCGGCTCCTTGCGTCCGTCCCCGTAGGCCTGGTCGGTGCGGTACTGGCGGGTGTCGAGCACGCTGAACTCGGCGAGCCGGCCGAAGCGCACCTGACGGTACATCTGGGCGTCGGGGCCGGTGGGACGCTGCTCCGGACGGAGCGGCAGGTGTTCGTAGTAGGCCTGGTAGCCGTTGGCCCGGCGCTCCAGGAAGGGGCGGCCGTCGCCGGTGCCGCCGGGCACGTCGGCCGCGTAGTTGTTCTGGACCTCGTGGTCGTCCCAGGTGACGAAGAACGGGAAGCGCGCGTGGGCGGCGCGCAGTTCGGGTGAGGTCTTGTAAAGGGCGTGCAGCCGGCGGAACTCGGTGAGGCTGCCGTTCGTCGTCTCGTAGATGTAGTCGCCGAGGTGGAGGACGAAGTCCAGCTCCTGCTCGGCCAGGTCGCGGTAGGCGGGGTAGGCGCCGCCCGTCCACGACTGGCAGGAGACGAACGCGAACCGCAGGCGGTCGGCCTTCGCCCCCGGCGGGGGCATCGTGCGGGTGCGGCCGGTGCGGCTGACGGTCCCGTCCTGGCGGAAGCGGTACCAGTACCAGCGGTCGGGGGCCAGGTCGTCGACGACGACGTGCACGGTGTGCGCGGACTCGGGCAGCGCGGTCACCGCCCCGCTCGCGACGACGTGCCGGAAGGACTCGTCGCGTGCCACTTCCCACCGCACCTCGACCGGCGTCGCCGGCATGCCGCCGGTCTCCGCGTCGAGGGGGTCGGGGGCCAGGCGCGTCCACAGGACGACACTGTGGTGGTCCGGGTCGCCGGAGGCCACGCCGAGCGTGAAGGGAGCGGGGTCCAGTTCCGCGGCGCGCGCGGAGAGCGCCTCGGTGAGCTGGCCCGTGGCGATGACGCCGAAGGTGCCGCCCGCGAGGGCCAGGAAGCGGCGGCGGTCGAGGGTGCGCAAGGGGGAGCTGGTAGTCACGCCCCAAGATCGTGCAAGGCCGCGCACCTGATGGGGTGTCGGCGCAGGGAACGCAGGGTGTCCACCTCATGGCGACACGCCCGGCCCCGTCCTCACGGCACCGGTGGGTTCCCGGCCTCCACGGTCCGGTTCGCCTGCCGCCGCAGGTTGAGTTGGGTGGGTGGTGGATGGGTGGGTGGGTGGGTGGTTCGGCTGTCCCGCCGTCTCGCTCCCTTCGGTCGCACAGCGGCGGGCTGCGGAGGGGAGGGTGGGGGCGACTCTCGTCCGGCGTGTGCGGGTGGGTGCGTGGTTGGGGTTCAGGCTCCGGAGCGGGGTGCCCTTCCGGTGGCGGGGGTCTCGTTTCCGTCCGCGCGTAGAGATGGCCGCTTCCACGCCTTCGCTGGGTGGTGGGCGCGCCCGCCGTGACCGGCGTCTGCGGCTGATTCGAGGTGCTGTTGAGGGGTGGGCGGGACATCGGGCTCGCTTTCGCCGACATAGTCGGTGAAACAGAGCCCGATCTTGAAGCCAGGGAAGATCGGGCCCGCTTTCACCGACTATGTCGGCGAAACAGAGCCCGATCTCGGTAGACCACCCGCCGAGCCCGCTTCCTGCCGGGGAATCACCCGCAGACGCCGGTTACGGCGGGCGCGCCACCCACGGAGGGTGGGCGTGGCAACCAGCCATCTATACGCGCGGACGGCAACGAGACCCGCGCCGCCCCCAAGGCAACCCGCTCCGGCGCCTGAACACCCGCCACGAACCGGCCCGCGCTCTGCCGACCCGCCCCAGGCCGCCACCCTCCCGTCCGCAGCCCGCGTCTTTTGCGCCCGAAGGGCGCGAGGCCGTTCACGTCGATCACCGCGGCATCGCAGCCGCGACAGGCGAACGGGCCGGGTACGAGCCGGCGGAGCCGGATCCCACCCGGCCCGACGGCGCCTACGGGAGGTTCTCGGTGACGACCTCGTGGTTGGGGCTGAAGATGACGATCCTCTCCAGCAAGTCCCCCCTGGTGTGAAGGACCTCCCAGCCCACGGACGTCTTGTCGCCGGGGAACTCCACGTCCCAGCGGAACATGATGAATTCCCTGTTCTTGTGGTGGCTCTCGACCACGATGCTCACGGGCGGCGCCTTCTGCTGCACGACGCCGATGTAGTCGTTGAGGGCGTCGCGGCCGACGAAGACGTTGTCGGGCTCGGGCTCCATGAAGACGAAGTCCTCTGTGTAGATGCCCTCCATCGCCTTGGCGCGCGCGACCGGATCCGGGATCATCCAGACCTGCAGGTGCCTGGCCGTGAGCAGCCTGGCGCGGTCCGAGGCGTCGGTCAGGGTCAGGCTGAGCTGGGAGATCCGCCCGTCCCCGTCCAGGACGACCGCGGCGTCGCCGCTCGCAGAGAACTCCTTGCCGTGCAGGTCCACCCCGGCCTCACTCCAGTGGGCGGTGACCGCCTCGCCGGATTCCGCCGAGGCGGTCCAGGAATGCTTGATCTCCCTGCGCTTGCCCGCCTTCGTCCGGTGGAAGGCGAGGGCCCGCTCACGGCCCTGGACGAACTCTCCGCAGTGCAGCAGTAGCATGTTCTCCGCGAAGAGGTCGTGAAGGTCGTCGAGTGCGGACGGATCGCCGCCGGCGGAGTCCACGATCTGGAAGTAGCGGGCGAGTGGGTTCGTCATCGGTTCCCTTTCTGGATCGGGTCGTTGGCGCTGCGCGTTCCTCGTTCCCGAGGGGCGTGACGATGAAGGCCGCGAGCATATGCTCGTAAGGTGCGGCAGCGGTCGGCCGTGAAGTCCTCCGGCTCGCGGGGTCGTCGCCGGTGCGCGAGGCGCCTCGTTCCACTTGCGAGTATATGCTCCTATTGATCGGCCCGATGACCGCCCCCGGCCGGTGACGCCGTTGAGCCTTGAGGCGGGATCGACGACTTCCGCAGGGGCCTGCTCGGCGGGGTCCTCGCCCCGGCTGCCCGCTGCGGCGCGGACGTTGGCCGTTCGTCACGGAGCGGACGTGAGGCCGTGGCGGTGCGCCATGGCCGCCGCCTCGGTGCGGCCGCAGGCGCCGAGTTCGGCCAGGATGCGGGAGACACGGGTGCCCGTGGTCTTCTGCGCGTGTACGGCACGCCGACCCCGCCCGCGTCGGTTCCCGACCCGGCGCGGCCGGGCCCGTTACGCGGTGACGGGCCCGGCCGGTCGATCGCTCGGGGCTCCGGACGCGCCGAGGACGTGGCACGCGGCCGCACTCACGCGGCGTGGTGGGCGAGTTCCGCGTGCGGGTCGGCCATGCCCGGGACGGGGGCCGGATCGGCGTGCACCAGGGCCGCGGTCAACCGGGGCACCGCGTGCAGCAGGGCGTGCTCGGCCGCGACGGCGACACGATGGGCCTGGCGTACGGTGAGGTCCCCGTCGACGACCACGGCGACCTCGGCGCGCAGCCGGTGCCCGATCCACCGCAGGCGCAGCTCGCTCACCTCCCGGACCCCCGGCACATCGCGCAGGGCGCGCTCGGCGTCGTCGACGAGTGCCGGGTCGACGGCGTCCATGACGCGGCGGAAGACCTCGCGCGCGGCGTCACGGAGTACCAGCAGCATGGCCGCGGTGATCGCGAGGCCCACGATCGGGTCGGCCGTCCGCCAGCCCAGCGCGGCGCCCGCGGCGCCGAGCAGGACGGCCAGGGAAGTGAAGCCGTCGGTGCGGGCGTGGAGGCCGTCGGCGACGAGCGCGGCCGAGCCGATCCTCCGCCCGACGCGGATGCGGTAGCGGGCCACCCCTTCGTTGCCGACGAATCCGACGACCGCCGCGACCGCCACGGCGGGCAGATAGCCGACGTCCTGCGGATGCAGGAGCCGGTCCACGGCGGTCCAGGCGGCGAAGCCCGCCGACGCGGTGATGGTCAGGACGATGGCGATCCCGGCGAGGTCCTCGGCCCGGCCGTAGCCGTAGGTGAAGCGCCGCGTGGCGGCCCGCCGCCCGAGGAGGAACGCGACGCCGAGCGGGAGCGCGGTGAGGGCGTCGGCCGCGTTGTGCACGGTGTCGCCCAGGAGGGCGACCGAGCCGGACAGGGCGACGACCGCGGCCTGGGCGATCGCGGTGACGCCGAGAACGGCCAGCGAGATCCACAGGGCCCGCATGCCCTCGGCCGAGGACTCCATGGCCCGGTCCACCTTGTCGGCGGACTCGTGCGAGTGCGGGCGCAGCAGGTGCCCCAGCCGGTGGCGCAGGCCCGCCCGGTTCCGGGGGCCGTGGCCTTCGGCGTGGCCGTGCTCGTGCTCGTGGCCTTCGGCGTGGCCGTGCTCGTGCTCGTGACCTTCGGCGTGGCCGTGCTCGTGGGTGTGCCCGTGTCCGCGCCCATGGCCGTGGTCGCGCTGGGGGTGCGTCTGCCGGCCGTTCATCGGACCGCCTTCCGGGGAGTCGTGGGTGGACAGGGGATGAGCCTTCCCTTCATTATGTGCACATGAACGCACGCATGCACGTGTCACCTGCGCATGGTGCGCATCCGCGAGAACCGGGCACCGAGCCGTACGCCCGCGGGGCCGAGATCCTGAGCCTGCTGGCGGACCGCACCCGCCTCGCCGTGCTGCACACGCTGAGCGCCGGCGAGGCGGACGTCTCCACCCTGACCGCGAGGGTCGGCGCCGCACGCCCCGCCGTCAGCCAGCACCTGGCCAAACTCCGGCTCGCCGGGCTGGTCTCCTCGCGCAAGGAGGGTCGCCGGGTGATCTACGGACTCTCCGACGGGCACCTGCGCAGGCTCGTCGACGAGGTGCTCAACCTCGCGGATCACCATCCGAGCGGCAAACCACCGCACGGCTGAGGCCGTTCCGGCATGTTTCATGGCGTAATGTGCGCCGTGTGCGAGGCCGCCACCGCGGAACGTGCCCGACGTTCCTCGCTGCGCTGCTGGCCGCATTCCTCTTCACCGTGGCCGGCTCATCCGCGCACGTCCACAGAGGCCTCACCGCACATGTGCACCTGACGGGCGCGGAGGAGAGGCCGCATCCCCTCGCGCCCCACCATCCTGGCGAGGACTGCTCCCCGGGAAGCTCCGAGCTGCCGGGATCGCGCACCGGACCGCGCGAGCACGGAGCCGGCCCCGCGCAGACCGGGGCCGCCGGACCGGTGCCCGGTCCGATGCCGGGCGCGCGCCGCGCGCTGCGGAGCGACCCCGCCCCCGACGCGCGCATAGCCTCCGCGGCGCAGTCCGTTCTCTGCCTCTGGCGCATCTAGAGGACCGCCGCCCGGACCGGCTGACGGTCCCTCACCCCCGCCCGCCCGCACCCGGGCCGGTGAGCCGCGCACGGCACTCTTCCCGATTCCAGAAAGCAGACGCCATGAACGACCCCACCATCGGCCGCGATCTCGCCTCCGCGGTCGGCAACACGCCCCTGCTGCGGATCTCCCACCCCGTCACCGCCCCCGACCGCGGATTCTGGGCGAAGCTGGAGGGCGCCAACCCCGGCGGCATCAAGGACCGCCCCGCCCTCCACATGGTCGGGCGCGCCCGCGAGCGCGGCGATCTCCTGTCCGGCGCGACGATCGTCGCGTCCACCAGTGGCGCCTTCGGCCTCGGACTGCTGCTCGCCGCACAGGTCTTCGGCCATCCCGTCACGCTCGTGACCGACCCGGACGTCGAGCGGGACACCAAGCGCCTGCTGCGCGCACGCGGCGCCCGCCTCGACGTCGTCCGCGACGCCCATCCCCACGAGGGCTGGCAGGAGGCCCGGCGCCGTCGCGTGGCCGAACTCCTCGCGGCCGAACCCGGGGCGTGGTGCCCCGACCCCTACGACAACCCCGACGCCGCGGACGCCTACACGCCTCTGGCCGCGGAACTCGTCGGGCAACTCGGGCGGATCGACGTCCTGGTCACCTGCGTCGGCACCGGCGGTCACTCCGCGGGCGTCAGCCGCGCCCTGCGCGCCGGCAACCCCGACCTGCACGTCATCGGAGTGGACGCCGTCGGTTCGAGCACGTTCGGCCAGCCCGTCCGGCCCCGGCTGATGACGGGCCTCGGCAGCAGCGTCCACTCCCGCAACGTGGCCTACGACCAGTTCGCGGAGGTGCACTGGGTCGCCCCCGGCGAGGCCGTCCACACCTGCCGCGCGCTGGCCCGCTCCCACTACGCGTCGGGAGGCTGGAGCGTCGGTGCCGTCGCCCTCGTCGCCGGATGGGCCGCCCGCACCCACCCCGCGGACGCGCGTGTCGTGGCCGTCTTCCCGGACGGTCCGCACCGCTACCTCTCCACCGTCTACGACGACGACTACTGCCGGGATCACGGGCTGCTCGGCGTGGTCCCCGCGGCTGAGCCAGCGGAGATCGGCTCACCCACCGAGGCGGAGGTCGTCCGCTGGACCCGCTGCCGCAAGGTGACGGCTCCGTTGACGGCCCGGATCGCCCCTCCGGCCGTCCCCGTGGACGCGTCCGAAGTGGTGTGACGTCGGCCCGGATACCTCACCCCGGGGGGTGCCACGGCAGCGGCGCCGGTGGGGGACCGCGGGAGCGGCAGGCTCCTCGCGGCCCCCGCCGGCGCGCGCCTTGGGCGCCCTCCGGCTCAGCTTCGGCGGGCGAGGAACGGGCCGAGCAGCGCGGCGAGTTCGGCGGGTGCGTCCAGTGCGATGAGGTGCGCCGCCGTGGGGAACTCGACCAGGGTGGCGTCGGGGATCTCGGAGGCGTAGCGCCGGGCGATGTCCTGGAAGTCGGCGACGTCCAGCTTGCCGATTCCGACCAGTGTGGGGACGGAGAGGGCCGCGATGTCACCGGTCGCGGTGCCCTGCGAGTGCGTCGCGACGGTGTCCTGGTTCACCAGCGACGTCCGTACCGGGCCGCTGAGCCGGTCGGCCAGTCCGGCGGCGACGTCCTCCCATCCGCGAGCCGGCCCGCGCAGCCACATGTCCAGGTTGATGCGGGTGGCGGCGTCCAGGTCGCCCGAGGCCAGGGCCGCCGTTTCCGCCTCGTCGTAAGCGACCATCGCCGCGGACCAGTGGTATCCCGGCCATGGCGGGGCGAGCAGTGCCAGGGAGTGCACCCGGCCGGGGTGGGTGAGAGCGAAGTCCACCGCGACGCGGCCTCCCCAGGACGCGCCGACGAGCCCGACGCGCTCGTGGCCGAGATGGTCCAGCAGACGCTCCAGATCGTCGGTCTCACTGAACGGCCCGGTCGGTGGCGCGGATTCACCGAAGCCGCGCAGGTCGTACCGGATGACGGTGTGCCGTCGTGCCAGCTCGGGCACGACCGCGTCCCACATGCGGTGGTCGGCGACGCCGGCATGCACGAGTACGACGGGTGGTCCGTCGCCGGCGACGACATAGGAGAGGTGCCCGAGATCATCGGCGAGAGTGAGCATCCGTGGATCTTCGCAGGGGGGCTGCGCTCGTGCCAGTGCATATGGGGGCGCGGCATCCTCCTCTTCGCCGCACGGCGGTGCGAGTGCGCCGGGCGGGGCCGGACGTCGCGGTTCCGTGGTATCCAGGCCTCAGTTGAGGCGATCGACCGGCGGGGGGCGCGGTGGGCGGCAGGCGCGGGGTCATACGGGCGGAGGTCGTGGCGGCGGCTGCGGTGCTGGCGTTGGCGGGCTGTACGTTCAGCGAAGGTGGCGATTCGGCGGCACCGTCGTACGGCGTGGCGGCCACCCCGAGCGAGTCCGCCGCGCCCGCGCCGTCCGGCTCGCCCTCCGGTCTTCCCTCGGCCTCCGCCTCGGCTTCCGCCTCCGCCTCGGCTTCGGCCCCCGCCTCGGCATCCGCCTCCGCGTCGGCCGGCCGCGGGCCGTCGCCGGTACCCGTGCGCGGACCGGACCACAAGCTGGTGATCATGACGGTCAGCGGTGGCTTCGCGGGCGTCCACCGGCAGCTGATCCTCCGGGGTGACGGCACGGTCTACACCGGCGAGAAGGGCCGGCCGGTCGTGCGTCGCATCGGTGCCGCCCAGTTCCTGAAGGTGCGCACGCTGCTCGGCGACCCGGCGCTGGACGAAGTCGCCGACTTCACGATGGACATGAGCGCGAAGGACATGTTCCAGTACACGCTGACGTTCGACGGTCGCACGGTCATGACGGACCGCTCGCACAGGGAGCCCGCGCTGGACCGGCTGATCGACGCCCTCAGCCGGTGGCTGCCGGATCGCTGACCGCCTCGTCCGCCCGCGGTGCGGTCAGACGCCCGCGGTGTGCCAGCGGACGCCGGTCAGCTGCTGCGACCGTTCCCACAGACGACGGCCGAGCTCGGGATCCCGGGCCGCCGCCGACAGCTCCACGAGTGCGGGATACCCGGATCGTCCGCCCCGGCCGTCAGGCCCGATGTACGAGCCGCCGGCGAGACCGGGCTCGGTCGCCGCGAAGAGCTGGGGCAGCGCTCCCCGCTCCGGACTCTGCGCGAAGAGCCTGCCGGAGACGCGCATCGCGACGCCCGTGATCCCGGTGCCCTTGCTCTGCATCGGCGTGTTGCTGTAGCCCGGGTGCGCCAGGACGCTGGTGATCGGCGACGACGAGGACCGCTCGCGGCGGGCGAGCTCCACGCCGAAGACCGCGTTGGCCAGCTTCGAGGCCGAGTAGGCGGCGAGAGGCGTGTACTTCCGCGACCACGCGACGTCGTCCAGGTCGAGTTCGCCCTTCTCGTGCATGTACGAGGTCACGGTGACCACCCGCGGCGCCTCCGACCGGCGCAGCGCCGGTTCCAGCAGCGCCGTGAGCGCGAAGTGGCCGAGGTGGTTCGCGGCCAGATGGCGCTCCGCGCCCTGGGCGGTCACGGCGTGCTCGACCATGGAGATGCCCGCGTTGTTGACCAGTACGTCGACGGAATCCTCCGCGCCGATCTCCTCCGCCGCGCGGCGGATCGAGTCCGCGTCCAGCAGATCGACCCGACGCACCTCCACCTCCGCCCCGTGATACGCCCTGCGCAGTGAGGAGGCCACCGCCTCTCCCCGTGCCGCGTCGCGGACAGCGAGCAGCACCCGACCGCCGTGCGCCGCGAGCTCGCGCGCCGTCACCAGGCCGAGACCGCTGGTCGCACCCGTCACGACGAACGTGCGGCCGTGCTGTTCGCCCATCCGGTCCGCGGTCCATCCGCCACCGCCCGGCCGGCTTGCGTTCCCCCTGGAACCCGTCGTCATCTCGTGATCTCACATTCCTGTCGGCATGGTCTCGATCAACCCGCTCCTGCGGGTCTGGGGCCGTGGAAGACGCTAAACCTTTCCATTAGTGTGAAGGTCAAGCGGCCGTCGGTGAGGTCGCCGGCCGGTGCGGCGGTGAGCCGCGCGCCGTCCGCACGGACGTCTGGTTACGGAGAGCGATGTGAAGATCGGGGACCTGGCCGCGAAGACGGGTGTCGCACCGCGGCTGCTGCGCTACTACGAAGAGGTCGGCATCCTGCACCCGTTCCGGAGCGGCAACGGATACCGCACGTACGGCGAGCCCGCCGTCGACCGGGTGCTGCAGATTCGTGAACTCCTCGAAGCCGGTCTGACGACGGCGATGATCCGGGAGGTCCTGCCCTGCCTCGACGCCGCGGAGGAGGAGAAGAGGGAGCCCCGGGAGTGCCCCGCGGCAGCGGATCTGGACGGCCTGCGGCGTCAACTCGGCAGCATCGAACGCCGCATCGACGTGCTGCAGCGCAACCGGCAGGCGATCGAGACGTTCCTGCGCGCCTGTGATGACGCCGCGCCCGCCGCGCCCGCCACATCCGCGGCCGCCGAGGGAGCCGCCCGCCCGGTCCTGCGGTGACGGAGGCGAGCCGAAACCGTACGCCGGACGAATCCGCGGAACGCCACGGGAAATCGAGGTGAAGGAAAGGGATCCGAGGCGTATCCACAAGGGAAATCGCAAGTGAATTCGTTCCGCCGTGACGCGGTGTCCGACCGCCGTGAGGTGGATATCACCCCTGGTCCGCCCGGGCGTGCTTTCCGTGCCATGTGACAATTTTCCGGCCGAGCGCCACCTCACGCAGAGAGCAAGAAGATCCCGATGCACATCTCGGTGTACACGGCCGACGACGTCGGCGACGGCAGCCCCCGGGGGCTGGTCGGCCGCGCGGCGGACGTGGACCGGGTCGAGGGTCTGCTCGGCGCGGGTGACGCCGCGGGCGCGGTGCTGCTGTCGGGTGAGCCCGGTGTGGGCAAGACGGCGCTGCTGAACGAGCTCGCCCGCAGGGGGTCCGCGGCGGGTGCCAGGGTGCTGCGCGCGGCGGGTGCGGAGTCCGAGAGCGACGTGGCGTACGCGGGACTCAACCAGCTGCTGCTCCCGCTCTGGGAGGAGAGCGATCCGCAGACGCTGGAAGACGCGCACCGCGAGGCGTTGCGCGTGGCGCTGGGCTTCGGCACCGGAGCGCCGCCCGAGCGGTTCCTCGTCTCCAACGCCGCGCTGGCACTGCTCCGCCGCGCGGCCGCCGCCACGCCGATTCTGCTGATCGTCGACGACCTCCAGCGGTTGGACCCGGCGAGCGCCGCCGTGCTGGGTTTCGCGGCACGCCGGCTGCGGGGAAGCCGCATCAGGTTCCTGGCCGCGGCCCCCAGGGGGTGCCGTGGCCACGTCGAGGACGGCGTACGCACCGAACACGAGGTGCCGCCGTTGGACGAGGAGGCGTCCCGGGTCCTGGTCGGCTCGTGCCATCCGGACCTCGCGGTGTCCGTCGTGGACTGCGTCATCGCCGCGGCGCAGGGCAATCCGCTGGCCCTGGTCGACCTGCCGGCCGTCCTGAGCGGTCCGCAGCGTGCCGGTGCGGAGCGGCTGCCCGCCGTGCTGCCGCTCAGCCCGCGCCTCCGCGAGGTGTTCGGCTCGCAAGTGGCGGGCCTGCCCGCGGCCACGCGCCGGCTGCTGCTGGTGTCCGCGCTGGAGGGGACGGGGGACCTGGGCGTCCTGCGATCAGCCGCACAACGGCTCGGTGCCGGGGCCGATCTGGCGGACATCGAGCCCGCCGAGCGCGACGGACTCGTGCGGTTCGAGGAGCTCGACCACCGGTTGAGCTTCCGGCACCCCTTGCTCCGCGCCGCGGTGATCGAGGCGTCCACCGCCTCGGAGCGCCGCGCCGTGCACCGCGAACTCGCCGAGGTGCTGCACGAGCGGCCCGAGCAGCGCGCGTGGCACCTGGGGGAGGCGTGCGTGGAACAGGACGAGGACGTCGCGGCGTTGCTGGAGGGCACCGCCCACCGGGTCCTGCGGCGCGGCGACGCCATGGCGGCGATCCGGTCGCTCACCAAGGCCGCCCACCTGAGTCCCGGCGCGGCCGACCGTGCCCGCCGGCTGTCCGCTGCCGCCTACGTACGGGCGGACGCCTCGGGTGAACTCACCGTGGCCTCCCGGCTTCTCGACGACGCCCGGCGCTTCGGCTCAGACGACCGGGCCTCCCTCTACTCGGCGGCTGTCGCGGTCCACCGGATGCTCAACGGCGAGGGGCACATCGACACGGCCCACCGGGTGCTCCTCGGCGCACTCGAAAGCTGCGACCACCGCTACGAGGCCTGCGACCCGGCCCTGAACGAGGCCCTGCACCTGCTGTTGCTGCTGTGCTGCCTGGGCGGCCGGGAGGAGTTGTGGACGCCCCTCCACCGGTTCCTCGACCGGCTCGGATCCGACGCGCCGCGCCTGCTGGCGGTGAACGTCGCCACCCAGGGCGATCCCGCGCGCACCGCCGTGGCGGTGCTGGGCGACCTCGACGAACTGATCGCGGACCTGCCGCAGGAGACGGCGCCGTCGCGGATCACCCGGATCGGCACCGCGAGCATCGCCGCCGACCGGTTCTCCGGAGTGCGCGACGCCGTCCGGCGCATCCCGCCCCAGGGGCGCAGGCGGATCGTCACCCTCCCGCTGCTGTGCACGGACGCGTTCCTCGCGGGCCGGTGGGACGACACGACGGAACTGGCCGACGAGGGTCTGCGCCTGTGCAAGGAGCTCGCCTTCGAGGCCGTGTCCTGGTACTTCCTCTACTACAAGGCCGTCGTCGCGGCGGCGCGCGGCGAGAGCGGCACCGCCGTGGCGGCGGCGGAGGCGATGGCCTCCTGGGGGACGTCCCGCGGCGCGCGCCATCTGGTGACCCTGGCGGATCACATCCGGGTGCTGGTCGCGCAGGCCGAGGGCGACTTCGAGGGCGCCTACCGGCACGCGGTGGCCATCAGCCCGGCCGGTGAGCTGGCCCCCTACACCCCCGTGGCGCTGCTGGTGGTCCTGGACGTGGTGGAGGCGGCCGTACGGACCCGGCGGCACGCGGAGGCGGCCGCCCATGTGGCCGCCGCCCGGCACGCCGGCATCGAGGCGCTCTCCCCGCGCAGGGCCATGTTCGCCGACGCCTCCGCCGCGATGGCCGCCGAAGCGGACGAGGAGGCGATCGGCCTGTTCGAGCGAGCCCTGTCGCACCCCGGCGTCCGGCAGTGGCCGTTCGACCGGGCACGCGTGGCCCTGGCCTACGGCGAGCGCCTGCGCAAGGCGCGATCGACCACCGACGCCCGGGCGTCGCTGTCCGAAGCGCTGACCGCCTTCGAGGAACTCGGTGCCCGGCCGTGGGCGGACCGGGCGATGCGCACCCTCCAGGCGACCGGTTGGATGGTCAGACGCGCCGACGGGCCGGGATCCGTCAGCCTCACTCCGCAGGAGGCCGAGATCGCCCGACTCGCGGCCTCGGGTCTCACCAACAAACAGATCGCCGGGCGGCTCTACCTGTCCCCCCGCACCGTGGGGGGCCACCTGGGCAGGGTCTTCCCCAAACTCGGCATCACCTCACGGGCGGCGCTCCGCGACGCCCTGATGAGCAGGGGCGAGCGCTAGCGCGGCGCCGGCCGCACCGACCCGGGGACTGCAGGGTCGGGCAAGGGGCCGTGCACGACGGGGCAAGGAGCGCGGCGGGGCCGCTGCCTACGGTCGAGGTGTCCCATCACGAGTGGGACCCCACTGCGCGGGTCCGGGACCGCTCGCGGATCCGTCGGCGCCCGGCCCCGCGCACGATCCTGAGGAAGTGACGCCGATGACGGAGATCGAACAGTTCGAGGAGGGATCGGACGACGGGCAGCCCTTGCGGTACCTGGCCTTCGCGGGCGGTCTGGCGTGGATCCTGCTGGTCTGCGCGGTCTGCGTGACCCTGCCGCTGTACTCCCATCCGAGTCTGGCGTGCGGTCTGGCGCCGCTGGTCACGGCGGGGGTCGTGGCGGTGGTGCTGGGGCGGGTGAAGGACCGCTACCGCCACCGGGCGGCACGGGCGTGTGCCGTGTCGGACACCGTGCGGCGGGTCCTGCTGCGGCCGCTGCCCGGGCGCATCGGCGCACTGGGGCTCGCCTCCGTCTACCGTGCCTGCGGCGGCCGCGGGCAGGTCGGCGGGGACCTGTACGCGGTGGCGCGGACGGGCGGGGCGACCCGCCTGATCATCGGAGACGTCTGCGGCAAGGGCCTGCCCACGTTCGGGGACGTCGCGGCGGTGCTCGGGGCCTTTCGTGAGTGGGCCCCGCGTGCCGCCGGGCTGGCCGAGCTGTCCGCGCGACTGGAGGAGAGTTTCCTGCGCCACGTCGCCGAGACCGACGAGACGGAATGCGACAAGGACGAACGCTTCGTGACGGCGCTCCTGCTGGAGGTGCGGGACGGCGAACGGCTCGCCCGCATCGTCAACCACGGCCATCCGCCGCCGGTGCGGGCCCGCAGCGGGACCGTCGCCCTGGTACCGGGCCGCCCGTCACCGCCACTGGGGCTGCGCGCCCTGCGGGGCTGCGGCGTCATCGAGGAGCGCTTCGAACTGGCCCCCGGCGACGCTCTGTTGCTCTACACCGATGGGCTCGTCGAGGCCCGCGACGCCGCCGGGCGCTGCTATCCGCTGCTGGAGCGCGCGACGGCGTGGCGGTGGATCCGGCAGGGCGCGCCCCACCACGAAGGGCTGCCGGACGCGCTCGGCGAGATCCTCCGGGACCTCGTCGCCCACGCCGGGGCGCTCCCGCAGGACGACCTCGCGATGGTCGCGCTGACCCGAGTGGAGGAGCCGGCCGCCGCCGCGCTGCCCCGGCCGGCCGGGAACACCCGGCACGGGGACACGGGGCCGCTGCGGCGGGGCTGATCATCTGTCAGGCTGCCGGTGGAGGAGGCCGGTGGCCTGCCGGGGGACCGCCTGCAGGACCCCCGCCTGCCGCCACTCCGCGGGCGACAGCCCGTAGACCGACCGGAAGGTGCGGCTGAAGTGCGCGTGGCTGGCGAAGCCCCAGCGGTGCGCGATCGCGGCGACCGTCAGTCCTGTGAACTCCGGGCGTACGAGATCCCTGCGGCAGGCCTCCAGCCTGAGGCGCTGGATCCACCGGCCGATGGTCATGGGCTCGCTCTGGAAGACCTGGTACAGGTAGCGGACGGAGATGTGGTGAGCGGCGGCGATCGAGGCCGGGGTGAGGGCGGGATCGTCCAGGTTGTCCCGGATGTACGCGCGCACGTGCTGCAGCAGGGCCCGTTCGACCGCGCCCTGCTCCCCCGTATCGCCCTCGAGGGCGACCAGGGCCGTCAGCACGTCGACGATCCCCTGCCGGAGGAACAGCTTCGAGTCCGGAACGCAGACGCACTGGTCCGTCACCGTCACGAGTCCGTTCACATATGACGCGAGGATCCCGCCGACCCCGTGGCCGGTGGAGTAGGTCCGGCCGGTGGCCTGGCGCAGCAGCGAGTCGGGGAGGTCCAGCATCCGGCGCGGGACCGCGGCCACGTGCTGCCGCACCGGGCCGGGGAAGTCCAGGACGTAGGGCCTGCGGGTGTCGAGGATGACGAGTTCGCCGACGGCGACCGGTGTCACCCGGCCGTCCTGCGCCGCGATGCTTTCCCCGGTGCGCTGCAGGCTCAGGATCAGCGCATCGTCGCCGTCCGCGGCGATGAGCGGCGCGGTCCGCGCCAGCTGCTGCGGGCCGGCCTCGAGGTCGCCGACCGGGACGCCGGCAACGCAGGCGTGTCGTATCGCCCCGCGGAGCTCGTCCTTCTCCCGGGCGCGGATCTCGAGCCGGGTGAACGCCTTTCGTACGGCGTCCCGCCAGAGCTCGGTCCTGTCGGCGGGCGGCAGGGTGTCTGTGCAGAATGCTTCGATCACGATGGCCTCGCGAACTGGGAGGAGTTTCCCGGGTCCCCGGGGCCCGCGTCGCGGCGCGTCCGGCCGCGTGCGGCCCATACGGGGAACCCCTTTCGCGGCCACCGTAGGATCCGGGCGAGGCCGCCGCGGGTCCGGCCGGCGGGGACTGCGGCATCCCCGCAGACATTGCCGGGGAAACCCGCAAACATGAAATCGTCGCATTGGGATGCGCGTCACATTCGGTGAAATGCGCGCGAATTGAATATCGGGGGAAATGTCACAGCGGGAAACGTGCGCCAATCGGGGATCGAGTCGCCGAATTCGGTGACGGCGCGGTCGCGCGGCCCGGCGTCTCGGTGGGCCCCGGTGGCACCCCCGGGGGGCCGGCCGCCCGCCTCGGCAGGTCGGTGGAGACCGGGCGGCGGGGCGGCCGGGTGATCGGGGGCCGGGCGACCGGGGGCAGGGCTCAGCGGCCGACGCGCGGGGGCGTGGTCGTTCCGTGGACCTGGCGGGCGTGGGAGGCGTACCGGCGGCGGCCCAGAACGGGGACGATCAGCCGGACGGGCAGCGGGGCCGTGGCCAGGACCGCCTTGACGACCTCCGGATCGCCCTCGTACATCGCCATCCCGAAGACGAGCGGCAGGTCCTGCTTCGGCGTGGCCTCCATCCCGTGCTCGCCGAGTCGGTGCCATTCCGCCGCGGTGACGTGTGCCTCGGCCAGCGGAAGGATCTCGCGCTCCTCCGCCGCCATGTGCTCCAGGAGCACGGTCAGCAGCCGCTCGAACGCCTCGGCGAGCTCCTCGCCGCCCTGCCCGGTGGAGCGCCATGCTCCGAGCAGTCCGGTCGCCTCCGTGTGAGCCTCGTCGATGGCGTGGTGGTGCTGCTCCATCCTCGGCACGATGGCCGCCGCCTCCGCGCCGGCGCGCTCGACGAGCTTGGGCCAGAGCAGCAGGTCCTCGCCCTCGTGGTGGTTGTGGAGGACGCGGCACAGCATCGCGGCGTGGGCACCGACGACCTCCGCGCGCCGCGTGTCGCCCGGTGCGACGCCGCGGATGAGCTCGGGGAGCAGCCGGAACTCCCGGCGCAGCGCGGTGTGCGCCAGGAACATGTCGCGTGTGTCGGCCATGGGTTCATCGACGAGTGGAGCCATTGTCTCTTCCTTCTGTGGCCGCCTCGCATCGCGAACGAGGACGCGGCCGGTGTCGGGCACGCCCCTGCGCGGGCAGACACCCGGCGGCATGCGGAAGCGTCGCCGGCGGTGCCTGGGACGCCCCTCGTTCGCGCGGAACGCGCGCGGGTTTCGGGGGCAGGGGCGAACGCGGATGCGCCGTCGCTCCCGCTATGGCCACTGTGCCGGCGGTGCCGTGGCCGCCGCATGCGTCACATGCCCCTGAGTCGAGACCGCCCCTTGGGTCGTCTGACGCTCCCGCCGCCGCGGGCCCGTCCGGTCAGGCGCTCTCGGCAGAGCCCGGGCCCGCGCGAACTTCGCACCGGGGGTCCGGTCCGCCGCCCGGTGAGGGCGGATGCGGGCCCACCACCGCGCGTGGTGGTGGAGAGTACGGCCATGGAGTTCTTCTGCTACCACCGCGATCGGCCGGGCTCGTTGGCGCTGCGCCAGGAGTTGCTGGAAGACCACTGGTCCTACATGGACCGGTACGAGAAGGAGATGATCGCCCGGGGTCCCACCCTCGCCCCTGGCAGCGGCGAGCCCACCGGCAGTGTGCACATCGTCGACCTGCCGGATCCCGCGGCCGCCCGCGCGTTCGCCTTCGACGAGCCCGGCCATCAGGCGGGCGTGTACCGGGACGTGCTGTTGCGCCGGTGGCGCAACCTTCTGGGGCGCACCATGTGGGATTTCCCGGGTGGCCGTACCGGTGGCGACCGCTTTCTGGTGCTCGGCCTCGGCATGGGGCAGAGTGCCGACCTGGTCGTGCCGCCCGGCCGGGACGAGCTGGTCGCGTACGGCCCGTTGCTGTCCGACGACGGGAGCCTGTGGCTCGGTACGGCGGCGCTCGTCCGGGCGCCGGACCAGGACTCGGCCCGCGCCGTCCTGACCGCGGGCGCGTATGCCGATGTCGAGGTCCACCGGTGGCAGTTCGGCGGCCGGCAGTCGTGAGCCGAGGGTGCGCCCGCGCCGCGGGTGACAACTGAGGCCCGGGCGTGCCGGGCGCGTATGCGCGCTGTTCCCGGTCGCTCGGTCGCCGGCCCGCGGGCCCTCGGGCCCCGGGTCAGGGGACCGGGTCGAGCCCTTGGACCGCCCTGTCGGCGTGGGCGGCCGCCTCCCGGGCCCATCGAACAACCGCCCCGGCCGCCCCGTAGCCCCACCGCACCCGCCCGGGTCAGGGCGGGGCGGCGCCCGGCGGGACCCGGGGCAACCCGGAGCGCGCATCGGGCGGATCCGCCGACGAGACGTCGATCACGCTCTGAACTGCGTCAACGCCGGATGATGACGCCACAAATCGGGATACGATGCGTCGGCATCCGGCCCGGACACGCGCCGGGAGACGCGCGCGACCGCCCGAGGGCGGTGCGATGGCACAGCGGAACGGAACGGATTTCGTCCCCGGGGCAACCGAACAGGCGCCCCACCCGGTTGAGGCGGATGTGAAGGCGGAAGCAGGGACAGGGACGCGATGGCGAGGACAGCACGTTGAGGGACGCGGCACCGGACTTCGAGGAGTTCGTCACCGCGCGCGGGCCGAGGCTGCTCAGAGTCGCCTGGCTGCTGACGGGAGACGCGCACCTGGCGGAGGACCTGCTCCAGACGACACTGGCGAAGGTGTGGCCGCGATGGCGCTCGATAGCCGGCGAGAACCCCGAGGCGTACGTGCGCAAGGCCCTGGTCAACACGCACGCGTCGTGGTGGAGGCGGCGCTGGCGGGGCGAGGTGCCGCACGGCGACGTCCCGGTCGTGGCGGCGGCCGGCGACCCGTTCGCCTCCGTCGACCTGGAGCAGTCGCTGGCGGCCCTGGTACGGCGGCTGCCACCTCGGCAGCGTGCCGTGGTCGTGCTGCGCTACTTCGAGGATCTGAGCGTCGAGGAGACCGCCCACGTACTGGGCTGCCGCCCCGGTACGGTCAAGAGCCAGGCGGCCAAGGCACTGGGCATGCTGCGTACGGAGCTGGCGGCGGTGCCGAGCCTGGTGGAAGGGGGTGACCGACATGGGGAACGTACCTGTGCGTGACGGCGGTGGGTACCGGCCGGAGGACGAGGACACGGAGGCGGAGCGCGAGCTCGGGGTCCTCCTGGAGCGCGCCGTGCCGCAGATGCCCGCCCCCGCCGACCGGATGTCCCAGATCAGGCGGCGGGTCCAGCGGCGCCGCAAGCGCCGGCTCGCCGCGGCGACGGCGGGCACGGCGGCCGTCGTCGGCGCCGCGCTGCTCACGCTGGGCGGCGTGTTCGTGCCGGGAGCCGGCGATCCGCACCGGGAGGCATCCGTGCCGCCCGCCGCGGCGCCCACGGTCCCGTCCCCGGAGGCGTCCGGATCCGGCGGCCCGTCGCCCACCCGGGCCGCCGACGGGGCCACCACGGTCCACCTCAAGGACATGTACGGCCTGACGCTGCGGCTGCCCCGCGGCTGGACGGGTTTCACCGGCCTGGACCCCGACGCGATGATGATCGGCTTCCTCTCGCCGCAGCCGATGCACACCTACAAGTCGTGCGACGCCGCCGCCGACACGGGCTACTCGGCCTGCCCGCCGGTCACCGAGCTGCGCAAGGACTCGGCTCTGATCTACGTGCACAAGACGATGACCACGAAGACCGACGGTGAAGCCGGATTCGACGGCACCGTCGAGATGAAGGCCGGCAAGGGCTGCCGGATCCTCAAGGGCGACGTCGAACTGCAAACGTTCGGCGGCATTCCCACGAAGAAGGACCGGCCCCTGATGCTCCGGGTCGACGTCTGCCTCCGCGAGCCGACGGAGAACACCATGGCCGTGATCACCAAGGCCCTCGCGACGGCGGAGTTCCGGTAGGAGCGGTCCGCCGCCGCCGGGTGTCGACGTCGCCGTCCGCCGCGGGTACGGCTCCGCGGCGCCGCGGAGCCGTCCGAGGCCGGAGTGCTGAACGAGCCGTGCCGCGTACAGCGCCCCTACGCCCCGGGGGACCGGCTTCCGGAGCGGGCTGTGCCTGGTAATGGCGTTACCAGGCAGGAGGCCCACCGGGGCGGTCGGCCCGGGCTACGCTCCGACGGGTGAGCACCCGATCCGGAGAGACGAACAGCCCCCAGCCGTTGCGCCTGGAGCGCGCCTCGGTCCACGACGACTCCTGCCCGAGCTTCCAGGGCGCCCTCGAACTCGTCGGACGCCGCTGGACGGGATCGATCCTCTTCGCCGCGGCCCACGGCGCGCGCCGCTTCGGTGAGTACCGCGCCGTCATCGCCGGCATCTCCGACCGGCTGCTCGCCCAGCGGCTGAAGGAGCTCGAGGCCGAAGGACTCATCGAGCGTTCCGTCATCCCCAGCACCCCGGTGCAGATCCGCTACGCGCTCGCCCCCGACGGACAGGCGCTGTTGGCCGCCCTGCAGCCGCTGGTGCACTGGAGCGCCCGGCGCTCCGTGCGCCGCGCCGGATAGCGGGCGGGCCGCGACCCCGGTCGGTGCGATGTCCGGCCGGCACCGCGCCGGTGGCCCGTGTGTCCCGCCGGGCGCCGCCTCGCACGCGGTCACCGCCCGGAGCACCGGTTCCGCTCGCGATCGCTGTGTCGCGTACGTCGCGAAGATCCCCGAGCTGGCACGCTTGGTGACGCGCACGCACAGGGGAGTGCCGCCCGGTGGCGGCCGTTCACCGCGCCCCGGACGGTGTGGCGCCGGATGGCAGGAAGGGGTGTGCCATGACGTCCCCGGGCGTCCACCTGCGGGAGATCACCGACGACAACCGGGATGCCGTCCGTGCTCTGCGCGTCCGACGCGACCAGAAGCAGTTCGTCGCCTCCGTGAAGAGATCGCTGAAGGACGCGGCGAAGAGCCCGGAGGCCAACCCCTGGTATCGCGCCGTGTACCGGGGCGACGAGCCGGTCGGCTTTGTGATGCTGTCGTGGCGGCCGCCGGCCGGTCTCTACCAAGGGCGGCACTTCCTCTGGCGCCTGCTCGTCGACAAGCGGTATCAGAAGCGCGGGATCGGCCGTGAGGTGCTCACGGAGATCGTCGCCGTGGTCCGCGCCGACGGCGCCACCGAGCTGCTGACCAGCTACGAGCCCGGCGACGGCGAACCGTGGCCCTTCTACCGGAAGTTCGGGTTCGAGCCCACCGGGGAGATCGACGACGGCGAGATCGTCCTGCGGCTCGCCCTGCCCGCGGGGAGTGCGTGACGGGAGACCACGGCCGGTTCACGGCACGTGCGGCCCCGAGACGAAGTCACCGTTCCTGTCGTAGGGCCAGGCGTTCGCGACGCAGCCGCGCAGCCCCTTGATCTGCTGCATCATCACGGGGGCCAGGCGCCCGGGGCCCGCGCACGTCATGTGCGTGTAGTCGAGGAAGTGTCCCATCTCGTGGTTGATGATCAGCGCCCGGTAGTCGTGGATCGGACCGCCGAACGTGGGCGAGCCCTCGACCCAGCGCTTGAGGTTCACCACCACCCCGCCGGGAATCTCGCAGTTGTACTCGCCTCGGGTGTTCTGGTGGATGCCCGCCCAGCACAGGGCGTCCGCCGTCCCTGGTGTCGCGATGCTCACCGTGAGGTCGTGCGGCTCCCCCGCGCTCACCAACTGGAACGCGTAGGCCGGGTTGTGGGTCCAGCCCCGGGGGGCGCCGAGTATGGCGGCGATCTCCCGCGCCGCCTGGCCGGGGGAGATGTCGAGGCCGGTCTCCACCTTCACCACGTAGCGGAGCGGACGCGGACCGCGGCCGACCTTCGCGCCGCCGGCACGCGCGGTGACGAACGTGCCGTCGCCCGTCGAGGGGACGTCGATCTTGGTGGGCGTCGGGGTGGGCGTCGGAGTCGGCGTGGGCGTGGGCGTCGGCGTCCGGCTGGGTGTGGGGGTGGCGTGCGCCACTTTCCTCGGCTGCGGTTCATCGCTCGACGCGTCGCTCCGTCCGCCGCCCAGGAAGAACGCCGCGGAGCCGAGCAGGCCCGCGGCCGCCAGCGTGGCGACCAGCAGGTTCCGGCCCCGGCGGCGCGGACGGCGCCGGCGGTGCGAGGACCGGCGCCGGCGGTGGGAGGCCGCGGCGTTGCCGGTGGGCGGTGCGGGTTTTCGCTGTCGTGCCGATTGCATGGCAGCCCAACCTGGTCATTCCAGATGATGGCCATGAGTTCGAATCATCACGAAGCGGTAACGAGTGCCCGCCGGCCGGTCCCGCGGGGCCGTCCACCGGGCGGCTCGCCCTTGTGACCCTTCTGTAACAGCTCCTCGGGGAGCTCCTTCTCGCACAGGTGGACGAACGTGATCTGTTTAGACTGTCGAAGTGCCACGAGTCCTGATTGTCGAAGACGACCCAGATGTCCGTAAGGCCGTCCAGCTGGGACTGCGCCACCAGGGGCATGACGTCTTCGCCGCCGAAACCGGTGAAGAGGGACTGGAACAGCTCCGCCCCTTCCGTCCGGACGTCATCGTGCTCGATCTGATGCTGCCCGGGATGTCCGGGCTCGACGTCTGCCGGCGGATCAGGGACCGCGACCAGGTGCCGATCATCATGGTGACCGCCAAGGGGGACGACATCGACATCGTCGTGGGGCTGGAGGCCGGTGCGGACGACTACGTGGTCAAGCCCGTGCAGGCCCGGGTGCTGGACGCCCGCATACGGGCCGTGCTGCGCCGGCAGGACGCGTCGGTCTCCGACGCCGTCCGCCCCCGCGCGGAGTCGCACGGCGAGCTGGTCATCGACCGGGCCGGGCTCGTGGTGACACACCGCGGCGAACCCGTCGCCCTCGCACCCTCCGAACTCCGGCTGCTGCTGACGCTGTCGGCGTCGCCAGGGCAGGTGTTCAGCCGCCAGCAACTCCTGGAAGCGGTCTGGGAGCACAGCTACTACGGCGACATACGGCTCGTGGACGCCTGCGTGAAGCGATTGCGCGGCAAACTCGGCGAGCTGGGCGGGGCTTCCCGGTACATCCAGACCGTACGCGGCTTCGGCTACCGCTTCGGTTCCCCGTGAGCGGCCTGAGAGCCGCGCAGGCGCCCGAGGCCGCACAGGCCCCCGAGGCCGGGCAGGCGCCCGAGGCCGCGCGGACACGGGGGACCGGCGCGCCCCGGCGGGGTCCCGCGCCGCTGCGGTTCGTCCGGGCGGTCGTGGCGAAGGCGCCCCTGCCCCTGCGCGGCCTGCGCTCCCGCCTGGTGGTGGCCTTCGCCCTGGTGGCCATGGCCAGTGCGCTGAGCACCGGAGCCCTGGCCTTCCGGGAGGCACGCACGGGGGTGCTGCAGCAGAGCCAGGACTCCGTCATCCGGCAGTTCCGGACCAGCGTCGACACCGTCGCCGCCAACACGCCCCTGGAGCCGGGCCGGGCGGATCTGCAGACGGCGGTGAACGAGGTGCTCCACGCCAACCAGTCACAAGGCTGGCGGGTGCTGGCCACGTACGAAAACCTGCGCGCCTGGACGCCGAGTGCCGACTTCGACAAGCTGAGCCCGGAACTGCGCCGGGCCGTGCGAACCAACCGCGCCGCGGTGTTCCAGCGGGTGCGCCACGACGGGCATCCCTGGCTGGTCGTCGGCATGCCGGTCACGTACAACAGCGGCGAGGGAACGGAGTCCAGGCTCTCGGGACTCGCGATGTACCTGGTGGTGCCGCAGGAGACCGAACAGGGCTATGTCGACGCGATGGTCAGCGCCATCGAGCACGCCACCCTGGTGGCGCTCTGCCTCGCGGTCGTCTTGGCGCTGCTGGCCGCGAGAGGCGTGCTCCGTCCCGTGCGGGCCCTGCGCCGGGCGACCCGGCGGATGGCCCAGGGGCACCTCGACGTCCGCCTCGACCTCAACGGCTCCGACGAACTGGCCGACCTCTCGCGTTCCTTCAACGACACGGCGGCCGCACTGGAGAAGTCGGTCGCGGAGCTGCGCCGCCTGGAGGCCCAGGCACGCCGTTTCGTCGCGGACGTCTCCCATGAACTGCGGACGCCGCTGGCGGCGATGTCGGCGGTCACCGACGTTCTCGACGAGAACGCGCTGCGCCTGGACCGGGAGACCGGCGAGGCGTTGCGGCTGGTCAGCGACGGGACGAATCGGCTGAGCGCGCTGGTGAACGACCTGATGGAGATCTCCCGCTTCGACGCGGGCGCGGCCGAACTCAACCTGGACGAGATCGACGTGGCCGAGCTCGTCCGGCACACCCTCACCTCCCGGGGATGGGCGGGCCGGGTGGAGACCAGCCTGCCGCCGCCCGGCGTGCTGAGGACGCGGGTGGATCCGCGCCGACTCGACGTGGTGACGGCCAACCTGGTCGGCAACGCGCTGCGGCACGGTGCGCCGCCGGTGCGGCTGACCGTGGACGTGCGGGAGGAGCGGTCCGGTACGGGGTGGGCCGTCATCGAGGTGACCGACAACGGGCAGGGGATCGCCGAGGCGGCCATGCCGCACATCTTCGAACGCTTCTACAAGGCGAGCACCACCCGGACCAGAAGCGAGAGCAGCGGACTGGGGCTGGCCATCACGGCGGAGAACGTGCACCTGCACGGAGGACGCGTCACCGCCGCGAACCTGCCCGGAGGCGGCGCGGTGTTCACGGTCGAACTCCCCCTGCACCGCGACTCCGCGGCCGCCGACGACGCCACCGGGGGTGCCCGGTGAAGGGCTCGCGCTGGACGGCGCTGCTGACCGGGCTCACCGCCGCGCTCACTCTGGCGGCCTGCGGAGTCCCGCCGTCCGGCGTCATCCAGGCCGGCGAACCGGCGAGCGGCATGTTCTCGCCCAGTCCGCAGTACCTGGCGCCCACGATCGTCTCCCTGTACTTCCTGCGCGACGGCGATATGACGGTGTACCCCCGCAAGCTCGACCGCCCCGCCGACGTGCGGGCCGTCGTGGGCCTGCTGTTCGGCGGCCCGACCGGGACGGAGGCGGCGACGGCGACCACGGAACTGCCGCGCCTGCCGGAGACGCCGGAGGTGACGGTCGGCGGCGACAACACGCTCTCCGTCCGGCTTCCCGAAGGCGTCGCTCCGCTCAGCCATCCGGCCATGCTGCAGTTGGCGTGCACGGCGGCGGAGGTGCCCGGGTCGATCGGCGCGCTGCCCGCGGACACGGGCGGTACCGGCGGCACCGCGGCCGATTCGTTCAGCGCCCGACGCCTCGGCGCCCCCAAGAACGTCCGTGTGTACGGGGACGGATGGACGATGTCGCAGTCGGCCGGTGCGTGCCCCGGCTCCTCGCGGTCGTAGGAGGAGCCCGCGCCATGCTCCGGCGCGGGCGGGGGGGATCGCCGTCGGGCCGGCTCCTCGAGCGGCGCGGCGTGGGTCCCGGCGTGTGGTGACCCCTATGGTCGCGGCCACAGCGGGGTCCGCACGTCGAGGTCGACGACGGACACCCACTCCGCCGAAGGGATCGCCCGCTCGACGACGAACCACTCGTCGGGGCGATCGCCGAAGTGGGTCGCGGTCAGGACGTGCACGGTCTGGGCCGGCAGCCTCGTGCCCGCCCACGCGTGCCACCGCTGGGCCTCCGGTTCGGGAACCTCCACCGTGATGCGCACGGTGCAGTCACGGAAGGGCCCGGGGAGCGAGACGGGGCTGGGATCGGACGTGAGGTGCACCGTCCGCGCGAGTTCGGGCGTGTCGTCCGAGCCCGTCGGCCAAGTGGCCTTGATCTCTGCGTCTGCCAGGATCAGCGGCCACAGCTCCGGCCGCGTGAAGTGGAAAAGCAGCATGCCGGGACCCTACCGCCGGTGTGCCGGGCCGTGGGTCACCACGGTGTGATGAGGGCCGGCGCCGGTTCTGATCCGGTTGCCGTTGCCGTTGCCGTTGCCGTTGCCGTTGCCGTTGCCGTCGCCGGGCTGCCGGAGCGCGAGCCCGGCACGTCCCGGCCGGCCCCGGACGCCGGGAGGGGGGCCCGGCGCCCGGGGCGTTCACCCACCAGGTGACTGCCTCGCCGCAGGATCCGGCTGCCCCCGATCCGCCGTCCCACGCCCCGGGCGGAGGACTTTTCGCGGAGCACCGCGCGGCCGGGCTCCCACGGGGCCGTGGACGCCCTTCAGTCCGGCGGCGCCGAACAGCCTGCGGCGGGACCCCTCCGAAACCGTGGGCGTGGTGCGCATCCGGTCCGGGCAGCCCCGGATCCTCCGGCGTGGTGATCGCGCGGTACGCGCAGAGGCGACCGGGGATCCCGGAGCGCCTGCTCAGGGCGCCAGCGTCAGTGTCGTCCGGGTCCCCTGGGCGAGCATCTTGGTGTAGGGGCAGAGCGAATCGGCCTTCTCCAGCAGGCGAGCGGCGATAGCCGCGTCCACCTCGGGCCATGCGACCACCAGGTCGGCATGGAGGGCGTAGCCGCCGTCCCGGGGGTCCCGCCCGAAGCCGACGGTGGCGTTCACCGAGATCTCGGCGGGGTGCAGCCCGGCCTGCCGGGCGACCAGGCTGAGGGCGCCGTGGAAGCACGCCGCGAGTCCGGCGGCGAAGAGTTGCTCCGGATTCGTGCCGCGGCCGTCTCCACCCAGTTCGGCGGGCATCCGCAGGTCGAGGTCGAGGGCTCCGTCGGCTGACCGGGCCCGCCCCGAGGCCCGTCCGTGGCTTGCCTCGCCACCGCTGACGGTCACGGTCGTCGTGTAGATGGGGGAGAAGGCGGGACCGTCGTAGTCCTTGGCGGTGGAGAGGTCGGGCAAGCGGATCGGCTCGCTCATCGAACGCCCCCTCTCCGGTGCGCGCCCCGGGCCGCTCCGCGGCTCCCTCTCCCAGTGGAGGTCTTCATGGCCTGCCCTTCGTCTTCCCGGGAGAAGGCCCGGAACCGATCATCGAGTGTGACCAAGCAGTCAATCACCGTGTGACACGACGAGCAGCGGATTCCCGGCGGAAGTCGTCGAGCGGGAACTCCGTTTGCCGCGCGGCGGCGCCCTCTCGCCTCTTCGGGCGGGCCCTGCTTCGCCGTTTCGCGGGGTCGGGGGGTCGGGGTCCGGGTCGGGGTCCGTCGCCGGCGGAGGAGTGACGGCCGTGGGGCGCCTCGGCGAGCTTCCGTCCGCGGGGCCGCTCGTCGGCACCCCATCGGACGTTCGCCGAAGACCGAACAACGCGCGGGGGGCGTGGCGGGACATCGGGCCCGCGGGCCCCGTGCCCGTACCGGGCGCCCCGCGGTCGCCCAGGCGCGCCAGGTCCCGCGAGGGTACTTTTAGTGCGTAGAGGCATCTATCGGGCATGAGCGACGAGAGATGGGCACAGCAATGAAGATCGCAGTCATCGGCGGAACCGGGCTCATCGGATCGCGGGTCGTGGAGTACCTCAACTCGGCCGGCCACCAGGCCGTACCCCACTCGCTGTCCACGGGCGTGGACCTGCTGAGCGGCAAGGGTGTCGAGGAAGCCGTCGCCGACGCCGACGTCGTGGTCAACCTGACGAACTCGCCGACCTTCGACGACGCCTCGCCCGCCTTCTTCCAGACGTCGATGGACAACCTGATCGGCGCGAGCGAGAAGGCCGGCGTCGGTCACATGGTCATCCTCTCGATCGTCGGCGTGGACGAGGTTCCGGAGCTGGACTACTACCGGGCCAAGGTGCTCCAGGAGGACATCCTCAAGGCCGGGCCGATCCCGTACTCCATCGTCCGCGCGACGCAGTTCATGGAGTTCATGGAAGCGACGATGTCCTGGACCACCGAGGGCGAGACCGTGCGCCTGCCGAGCACGCCGCTTCAGCCGATCGCCGCCGCCGACGTCTCCCGCGCCGTCGCCGAAGTCGCCGCGGGCGCCCCGCTCAACGGCGTCCGCAACATCGCCGGCCCCGATGTCTACCCGCTCGACGAGATCGGCCGCATCACCATCGCGGCCAAGGGCGACGGGCGTTCCGTCGTCGTCGACGACACCGCCGGCATGTTCGCCGTCGTCCGCGGTGACGTCCTCACCGGCGGCGGCGATGCCCGTATCGCCCCCACCCACTACCGGGACTGGCTCTCCTGAACCAGTCGCGACCACCCACGACGGAGCATGCTCCCGAAGGACGATCCGGTGGATGACGCCGAGGACCTCCAGGAAGCCGCGGAGGTGTTCCAGGACGTCCGCGGCCGCCTGTTCGGGATCGCCTACCGGATGCTCGGCAGCGTCGGCGAGGCGGAGGACGTCGTCCAGGAGACGTGGATCCGATGGCAGACCTATGACCGCTCCAAAGTGGAGAACGCCCAGGCGTTCCTGGCGACGGCGGTGACCAGGCTCTCGATCAACGTGCTGCAGTCGGCGAGGGCCCGGCGTGAGACGTACGTCGGTCCGTGGCTGCCGGAGCCGGTGGACACCGCCGGGGATCCGGCGCTGGGCGCGGTGAACGGGGAGGCGCTGGAGGTCGCGGTGCTGATGCTCCTGGAGAAGCTCACACCGCCGGAACGCGCGGCGTATGTGCTCCGGGAGGCGTTCGACTACCCGTACGCGCAGATCGCGGAGATCATCGGCCAGTCGAACGCCAATGCCCGCCAGTTGGTGAGCCGGGCGCGCAAGCGCCTGGCGGCGGAGAAGCGGACGAGCGTCGTGGGCGAGGAGCACCAGCGGCTGCTGGCGGCGTTCGTGGCGGCCGCCCAGGCCGGCAACGTGGAGCTGCTGGAGAAGCTGTTCGCGGACGACGTCGTCTCGTACTCCGACGGCGGGGGAGCGGTGCGGGCGTCGAAGTTCCCCGTCGTGGGCCGCCGGCGGGTGGCGAAGTACGTCCACGCTTTCGCCGACCGTTTCTGGTCCGGCGTCACCGTGGAACCGGTCGAGGTCAACGGCGGGCCCGCGGTGCGACTGACCCGCGACGGCACCGTCGTCGCCGTTCTCACGGTGAGCGTCACCGCGGACGGTATCGACCGGGTGCTGTGGATGATGAACCCGTCGAAACTCGCCGCCCTGGCCGCGTGAGCACAGCACCGTGAGCGCGCCGGGCCGGCGCCGCGCCCCGGGGCCGATGCTCCCGGGACGCGGTGGCACCGGTCAGTCGACGAAGTACGAGTCGTGCTTGTCCAGGAACTTGGCGCGCTCCTCCTCTGTGGCGTCGCCCATCTGCGACAGCTTCTCGAAGTACTCCTCGCGCGGTGCGCCGGGGGTGAAGAGCAGCAGCATCTCGGCCGGGACGTCGGCGTCGTTGCGGAAGGCGTGCAGTCCGCCCTGCGGGACGTGCAGGAAGTCGCCCTCCTGCGCGTCGATCCACTTCTCGCCGTTGAAGAGCCGAACCGTTCCCTTGAGGATGAAGAAGGATTCGGAGATGGTGCGGTGGAAATGCGTCTTGGGGCCGCCCGCCTTCGCCTTCATCATGACCCGGTAGAGCCCGAACTCACCGCGTGTGATGTCGGTGGTCGCCAGGTAGTGGATGCCGTCCCCGGCCCGCCCCACGTCGGGTGCGCTGTCGGCCGGCCTGAAGTTCGCGTTGACCTCGCCGCTTTCTCCGAAATACACCTGCTTCGGGTACGACATGCCCACCATCCCTCACTCGCGTCGTGTGCGCTCGGGCGCACGTGCGGGGCATTCGCCGGCCGTTCCGGGCGGTCGCCCGGGGCCACGCCCCTTGGGGGACAGACCGGATTCCCCGGGCCCGTGTGACAGCCGCCGGTTCCGGGGAAGCGTGCCCCGCGGGGACCGCGCCGACGGCGAGGTCAGGAGACGGCCACGACGCCCACGGCCGCCAGGCCGGTGCCCGCGCGCAGGAGGATGTCGTAGAGATAGGTGTCGCCCGCGCGGGGCGCCAGCACCTGGCGTCCCCCGGAGGCCAGGGTGACGGAGACCGTCTCGTGCCTCTCGCCGGGGGCCGATCCGCTGACGGCCACGAGTCTGACCGGCGTCCTTCCGATGTTCTCCAGCGTAACGGACCGGGTCCTGGGGCACGTGTCGCTGTGGGGGTCGGCGCAGTGGAAGCGCACGTCACCGAAGTCGGTGAGCCCGCAGGAGACATCGGTGGCGAAGGTGAAGTGCGACGAGCAGACGGCCCCCACCCGCAGACCCCGCTCGAGCTTCGCGGGCGGTTTCCGGTCGGGTGGCGGCTCGTCCGCGCACGCCGTGGCCAACAGGCCGAGGGGGACGGTGGTGGCGAGTACGGCGGACAGGAGTGCTGTGCGCACCGGGGGCTCCATGAGATGAATGGCGAAGGGGGCCGGGGTCCACACGCGGTGGGTCTGCTCGGTGAGTGGTGGGAATCGCCGCCAACGTCCGGCCGTCCCGGCCTGAAGTCGGTTCTCAGGGAACGTAGCAGACAGTGTTACCCGACCTGGCAGGCGCATCCGCGCCGCGCGCCCCGCGAGTGGTGGTAGGCCATGAAAACTCCTGTTCAGGAGGCGTGCTCGGGAGGCGGAGCCCGGGTGACGCGAGGGCTTCACACTGTCTTGATCACAGTGTTCGGCACGCACGGGACATGCTCTGTCACACCGGCTCGGGCTGTGCTGTCTCTCTGGTGACGGAAAGAAACAGAGGGAATCATGCGCGAGATCCTGATCGTCGGCGGCGGCTACGCGGGCTTCTACACCGCCTGGGGCCTTGAGAAGCGGCTACGGGCCGGAGAGGCACGGGTCACCGTCGTCGACCCGCGTCCCTACATGACCTACCAGCCCTTCCTGCCGGAGGTGACCGCCGGTTCGGTCGAGGCACGCCACGCAGCCGTGTCGCTGCGACGGCACCTGCACAAGACCCGGCTGATAGCGGGGAGCGTGACCGAGATCCGCAACGCGGACCGGACGGTCACCGTCCGCTCGGTGGACGGAAGTTCCTACGACCTCCGTTACGACACCCTCGTGATCACCGCCGGCGCCGTGACCCGGACCTTCCCCATTCCGGGCCTGGCGCAGCAGGCCATCGGGCTCAAGCACGTCGAGGAGGCCGTCGCCATCCGCGACCGGCTGCTGACCGCGTTCGACCAGGCGGCGTCGCTGCCGCCGGGGCCCGAGCGGCGCAAGCTGCTCACCGTCACCTTCGTGGGCGGCGGGTTCTCCGGAGTCGAGGGCTTCGGCGAACTGCTGTCGCTGGCCACGGCGATGCTGAAGTCCTACCCGGAGCTGAGCCGGGACGAGCTCTCCTTCCACCTGGTCGAGGCGAGGGGCCGCATCCTGCCCGAGGTGACCGACAAGCCCGGCTCCTGGGTCGTGCGCCATCTGGAGCGCCGCGGCGGGCACGTGCACCTGAACACCCAGCTCGTCTCCGCCGTCGACGGACACGTGGTGCTGTCCAGCGGGGAGGAGTTCGATTCGGCGATGATCGTCTGGACCGCGGGCAACGCCTCCAACCCGGTCGTGCACAACCACACGGACCTGCCGGTCGACGAGCGCGGGCTGCTCGTGGTGCGGCCCGACCTCCGGGTGGGCACGGACAGCGAGCCGGTGCCCGAGGTGTGGGCGGCGGGAGACGACGCGGCCGTGCCCGACCTGGCCTCGCCGGTCCCGGGCGCGCGCACCGTGCCGAACGCCCAGCACGCCGTCCGGCAGGGCAAGCGCCTGGCCAAGAACATCATCGCCGATCTGCGCGGGGGCACGGTCCGCGAGTACCGCCACAGCAGCCTCGGCGTCGTGGCCACCCTGGGCCTGGGGCGCGGGATCTTCCAGTACAAGGCCATCGTCGTCAAGGGTCTCCCCGCCTGGCTGATGCACCGCGGCTACCACGTCCTCGCGGTGCCCACCTGGGAACGGAAGGTCCGCGTGCTCACGGTGTGGCTCACCGCCGCGCTGTTCGGCCGGGATCTCGTCTCCCTCGCCTCCGTGCAGCATCCTCGGGACGCGTTCGTCACCAGTGCCGGCCCCGTGCCCCCCGCCGAGGACCGGGCGGGCGACCGCGCCGCGGTGTGAGCGCGGGCACATGACGTTGACGAGGCGGTGGAGCACGTTCACCCGGCTCCACCGCCGGATCGAGAACCACGTCGAGCGGGAACTGCACCGCTGCCTGGGCGTGGGCGTTCGCGAGTTCCACGCCCTGACCGCGCTCAAGGAGGGCGCCTCCGACGCCGCGGGACACCTTCACTTCGACGAACTGGCCGACGGGATGGGGCTGTCCCGGCCCGCGACCGGCCGGCTGGTGACCCGGCTGCGGGACCGCGGCCTGATCACCACGGACGCCTCGCCCCGCGATCGGCGCGACGTCGACGTACGCCTCACCCTGGTCGCGCAGGATGTGCTGCGGCTCGGCGCCCCGCTCCTCGAGCGGGCCGTCGAGGAAGCCGTACGAGGTCTCGCGTGCGAGGACACCGACCCCGACCTGCTCCGCTATCTCCGAGGCCCGGCTGAGAGGCCGCTCGGATAGAGGGGACGGCGTCGCGCACCGACGGCTCTCGCCCGGCGGTGTCGTCGGTCACCGCGGTCCCCCGTAGTCCTTCGGGCCCGGGAGGCGCCCCCACCGCCGCGTCGCCCTCCCCGCCGTGACAGGGGCCCGGCCCTCTCCCCGTTCCATCCCGTCTGTCGGTGCCGCCTCTTGGGGCTACCCCGTTCGATCTACGCGGTGTCGCGTGCTCCGGCACCGGCGCCCGGTCGCGTTTCCGGCGGCTGCGTCGCCGTCGTCCCGCAACGCTCGCCGCCGCCTCCCTCCCACCGCTGCGCGACCCGCGGGCGCCGGACCCGCCTCAGTCGGCCGCGACCCTCTTGCGCGGCGACTGCCGTCCGGCCTCCCCGTACTCATGGTCGGGGACGGGAACGCACACGGTGCCGTGACCGCCGTCGCGGTCGGGCAGGCGGACGAGTTCGGGGGTGAACAGGGCCTCCAGCTGGGCGAGATCCCCGGTCCGGGCCGCCGAGACGAAGGCTTTGAGCAGGCGCTTGTGCTCCCCCGTGTCCACGGTCTCGCGCTGCTCGGCCAGCAGGTGCTTGCGGGCACGGCTGACGATCTTCCGCGCGTTGACGAGGCTGAGCTGGAGGATCTCGGCGATCTCGGCATAGCCGTAGTCGAAGGCCTCGCGCAGTACGTAGGCCGCGCGCTCGGTGGGTTTCAGCCTCTCCAGCACCAGCAGCAGGGCGAGTTCCAGGGACTCCGCCTGCTGGGCGCCGGCCTCCGGGTCCGAGCTCGTGTCGATGGGCTCGGGCAGCCACGGTCCGATGTAGGTCTCCCGGCGCACGCGTGCGGATTGCGCGACGTTGATGGCCAGGCGGGTCGTCGTGGTCGACAGGAAGGCGACCGGGCTGAGCACCGCGGAGCGGTCGCACCTCTGCCAGCGCAGCCACACCTCCTGGACCACGTCCTCGGCCTCGACGGCGCTGCCGAGCACGCGGTACGCGATGCCGAAGAGCCGCGGCTGGAGTTCCACGAAGACGGAGGCCGCCTCGTCGAGGGTCTCGATGCCGGGGGACGGTTCGGGACGCTCGGTCCCCGGGTCGTCGTTCCTTCGGTCGGGCTGTCCGGGCTCGTCGTGGGGCGGCCGCGCGACGGCGCTCTGCTCGGCATCGTCGGCCCGCACGAACCCGCCCTCGCCGGGCGATGCCGATGCGGGTGGCTCATCCATCCGGTCAGAGATCATTTACAGGGCAGCCCTCGATCGCGCCGCTGAAGGGTGTCACACGATGCATCCAGCGCATGACTCCCGCAGAGGCTTCGGTCACTCAAAGTCACGACCGCTCCAATCTTGTCCGCCCCATAGACCGGGATCGATCCGATCATGTGACGGAAACGGATGGGGAGGCGTCATCGGTGGGGTTCCGAACGGCGGGTCCCGGGCGATTCCACGGTGTGTTTCCGGGATTGCAACCCACCATGTGTTCACAGCATACCTTGGACAAAAGGTATATACCTCCCGTTCTGCGTGGCGACACTGTGAAGAGTCGAACAGAACTTCCCTCCCGGTGTCCACGGAGGGTGCCATGTTGTCACAAGTGGTTGAAGACTTGATCAACGTAGTGCCACTCTGACAGAGAGTGAAGATCGCGGCGTCCCCGTGCGTCGTGTGCCGGCTGTCAGACGTCGGTAGCGGGGCGTCGGGGATGGTTCCAGGCTCGGAGTTTGTCCGGGTTGAGAACGATCCAGGCCTGGACGGCTCGGTGGTCGGCGATGTCGAGGCTGATGACCGCGGCCACCTGCCGGTCGTAGCGCGCCACCAGCCCGGTACGGCCGTTCACCGACTGGGTGGTCAACGTCACCCGCGGACGGCGGGCCAGCAGGGTCAGCAGACTGCGCGTGACCAGGTCGCCGCCGTGGACGGGCCGCATCAGCGTACGGACCTTCCCCCCGCCGTCGAAGAAGGCCGTGGCGTCCGGATGCAGCAATGCACCCAGCCGCACCACGTCCTCGTGCGCACACGCCTCGCGTACCGCGCGCACCACCGCGTCGTGCTCCTCCGCCGACGCGGGACGCGACCGCCGCACCGACAGCGATCGGCGCGCGCGATCCGCGAGTTCCGCCCGCTCCGGCTCCGACCGGCCCGCCGGCCCGGCCGCCTCGCCCCACGCTGGCCCGGCGACGGCGTCGGGCGCGAAGACCGCCCGGCGCGCCGACGGCAAGGCGTCCGAAGCCGTCGCCGGCCACGCCGGGCCGATCTCACCCACCGCGTCCGCCAGCCAGGACCGTGGCGACGCGATCCGCCCGCGCGCCGTCTCCGGCAGGCCGAACCACCGACGGTAGGCCTCATCCACGACGCGTTCCGCCGCCGCGGTCCCCACCATGCGCGACGCCACATCCAGCACGTACCGACGCTCGTCCAGCAGCTCGGCGATCGGTACCGCGTCACCGGCAGACTCCATGCCCCCAACCTCCCTCACCCACCACGGCAGTACGCATCGAGTTCGTCGAGGCTCGGAGGGCCGTGGACGGGACGTCGCCGATGAGGACGCCGCGACGGCGACCGCCGCATCCTCGTGATGTCCATGTCCGCTCGCCCTTTTCCGACTCACCAGCTGAGACCGGGTGAGTGCGGATCTTGTGACATTGCCCTCGCATATCTCCGAAGAGCGACGCAGTGTCGCTTTCCGTGGCCGACCGGAGAACGAAGGACGTTGCCGAAGTGTCCGTGTCACACCTTTGCCACCTGGACGGTCCTAAAGGTGGAAGCAGAGCGCGAAAGGGACGACCTCGGGAGCCCGCTTCGTGCGTTGCCCCCTGACGGCGTGGTGAGCGCCGCGGTTGATCGATGAATGGTGACAAGGAACATGGGCAGCAGGAGCGAACCCACCACATCGCGACGACCCGACCGGGGAGCAAGGGTTGCGGAATGGGTCGGCCGGCGAGTGGGTGCCGGCGACCGGGACAAATCCAGGATGCGGAGGGCGTTCCCCAGCCACTGGTCCTTCATGTTGGGGGAGATATCCCTCTACAGTTTCATCGTCCTCGTGCTCACGGGTGTGTATCTTTCGCTGTACTTCCATCCGTCGATGAAGGCGGTCGAATACCACGGCAGTTACGCGCCGCTGCAGGGCGAGATCGTGTCGGAGGCATTCGCCTCGACCATGCGCATCTCCTTCGAGGTGCGCGGCGGCCTGCTGATCCGCCAGGCCCACCACTGGGCGGCCCTGATCTTCGTCGCCAGCATGTTCGCCCACATGATGCGGGTGTTCTTCACCGGCGCGTTCCGCAGGCCCCGCGAGATCACCTGGCTGCTCGGCTTCGCGCTGCTGGTCCTGGGCATGTTCGAGGGCCTGACCGGATACGACCTCCCGGACGATCTGCTCTCCGGGACCGGGCTCGTGGTCGTGTACGGAACGCTTCTCTCCATACCGCTCGTCGGCACCTATCTGTCGATGTTCCTCTTCGGGGGCGAATATCCGGGGACGGATCTGGTCGCGCGCTTCAACACGCTCCATGTATTCGTTCTCCCCGCTCTCATGGCGGGAATTCTCGTCGCCCATCTGGTCCTGGCACGTCGTCACAGGCGCGCGCAGTATCCAGGGCCCGGGCGCACCGAGAGGAACGTCGTCGGCCTGCCCTTCCGGGTGTACGCCGTGAAGTCCGGCGCGTATTTCCTCCTGGTGGCCGGGATCATCCTCATCATCGCCTCGGTCGCGCAGATCAACCCCATCTGGCTGTACGGCCCTTACCGCCCCGACCAGGTCACCGCGGGGTCGCAACCCGACTGGTACATGGGTGTGCTCGACGGACTGCTGCGGGTCATGCCCGGCTGGGAGGTCGCCTTCTGGGGCCACACTCTGGCCCTCGACAACCTCGTGCCGCTGCTGGTCGGCGGCGGGCTCTTCCTGGCCCTGGGCGCCTACCCGTTCATCGAGACCTGGGTCACCCGCGACGGCGGGCGCGACCACCACCTCCTGGACCGGCCGCGCAACCGGCCGGTGCGCACGGCACTCGGCGCGGCCTGGATCAGCGTGTACGCGGTCGCGCTGCTCGGTGCCGCGAACGATCTGATCGCCACCCGCCTGCACGTCTCGGTCAACGGTGTGACGTGGGCCGTCCGCGTCGGCCTCTTCGTCGTGCCCTTCGCCGTCTACGTGGTGACCAGACGATGGGCGCTCGCGCTCCAGCGCAGCGACCGCGACAAGGTGCTGCACGGCCGTGAGACCGGAATCATCAGGCGCCGGCCGAACGGCGAGTACCTCGAGGTCCACGAACCGCTCAGCCGGGAGCGGCTGTACGTCCTGACCCAGCACGAGCAGTACGCGCCGATCCGCGTCGATCCCGACGCCGGCCGCGTCCAGCGCGTGCGCGCCGCGCTCAGCCGGGGCCTTTACGGGGAGGGGACGCAGATTCCCAAGCCCACCGTGCGGGAATTCGAGGAGATCGCCCACACCGACGAGCACCGGTGAGAACTGTTTCCGCCGATATCTGTCACATCTTCGCCGGGTCCCTTGTCATAGGGACGAAAGAAAAAGCACGAAAGTGCCGAACCTGGGAGTTCGCCAGATGAGCAAGCCCGTTCTTGAGCCCGCGGCACAGGAGATCGCGGACGCCACGGCCAATCCGCCTTTCCTGTACGAACTCGGCCCCGAGGGCGCCCGGAAGGTCCTCGACGATCTCCAGGCCGCGCCGATCGAGAAGTTCGACGTGTGGGAGAAGTGGGTCACGGTCCCGGCCGAGGTGGGGGACGTGCGGGTGCGCATCGTCAAGCCCGTCGACGTGGAGGGCGCCCTGCCGGTCGTGCTGTACGTGCACGGCGGCGGATGGGTGCTCGGCAACGCGGGCACGCACGACCGCCTGGTGCGGGAGCTGGCCGTGATGGCCCACGCCGCGGTGGTGTTCGTCGAGTACGACCGCTCGCCGGAGGCCCGGTACCCGGTGGCGATCGAGCAGGCGTACGCGACGGCCCGGTGGATCACCGCCAAGGGCGCGGACGAGGGCCTGGACGCCTCGCGCATGGCGGTGGCCGGCGACTCCGTGGGCGGGAACATGGCCGCGGCGCTGACCCTCATGGCCAAGCAGCGCGGTGACGTGACCTTCGTGCACCAGTCGCTCTACTACCCGGTCACGGACGCGGCCCAGGACACCGACAGCTACCGTCAGTTCGCCGACGGGCCGTTCCTGACGGCGAAGGCCATGGCCTGGTTCTGGGACTGCTACACCACCGACCCCGCGCAGCGCGCGGAGATCACCGCGTCGCCGCTGCGGGCGAGCCTGGAGGAGCTCCGGGGACTTCCGCCGGCGCTGGTCATCGTCGACGAGAACGACGTGCTCCGGGACGAGGGCGAGGCGTACGCCCGCAAGCTGACGCAGGCCGGTGTCCCCACCACCAGCGTCCGCTACAACGGCACACTGCACGACTTCATGATGCTCAACCCGCTGTGGTCCACGCAGGCCACCACCGCCGCCATGGAGCAGGCCACCCGCGCCCTCCACACCGCGCTGCACACCAACTGAGTTCCACCATCGCCGGATCGCGGGAGACCGGCCTCACATGGACGCCTCCGGTTCTGTGACCGAGCCGGAACCGGAACGGTCGTCCCCGTCCCCCGCAGACCGGCGCTCGTGAGAAGCGCTCGAGCCCCCGAGCCGAGCCGCCACGAGCCCATCCCCCCCAAGAACGTGCGGCAGCGTCGCCGCATCCACGGCCGGTGTCCCACTACCAGGACACGGCTGTACACCCACCCCTGCCTCGAAAGGGCCTCTCGTGAATCGTCACGCTCGTCGCGGGAACATCCGCACCCCGCTCACCGTCATGGCCACGCTGACCGTCGCCGCCGGTCTCCTCGCCACGGCCGTCGCCCCGGCGGGCGCCGCCAAGGGCGGGAACGCCCCCTCGCACCACCGCAAGCCGACCGTGGTCCTGGTCCACGGCGCGTTCGCCGACTCCACCAGCTGGAACGGCGTCGTCAAGCGGCTGAAGCACGAGGGCTACCCGGTGGTGGCCGCGGCCAACCCGCTGCGCGGGCTGAAGAGCGACGCCGCCTACGTCCGGGAGCTCGTGGACAGCATCGACGGTCCGGTGGTCCTCGCCGCCCACTCCTACGGCGGAGCGGTGATCACCAACGCCGCCCAGGGCTCCGACAACGTCAAGGCGCTGGTCTACATGGCCGCCTTCATGCCCGACAAGGGCGAGAGCGCCTTCGACCTGGCGGACAAGTTCCCGGGCAGCACGCTCGGTCAGGCCCTGCACGAGGTCCCGATCACCCAGCCCGACGGGTCCAAGGGCGCCGACCTCTACATCGACCAGGCCAAGTTCCACCACCAGTTCGCCGCGGACGTCCCCGAGCACACCACGGACATCATGGCGGTCACCCAGCGCCCCGTGTCCGGTGCCGCGCTCTACGAGCCCTCCGGCGAGCCGGCCTGGAAGACCATCCCGTCCTGGGTCCTGGTGGCCTCCAAGGACCTCAACATCCCCCGTGACGCCCAGGTCTTCATGGCCAAGCGCGCCAAGGCCCACGTGACCGAGGTCCGGTCGTCGCACGCGGTGAGCGTGTCGCACGCGAAGGACGCCGCTCACATCATCGAGGAGGCCGCGCGTTCCGTCCGCTGAGCGCCGGTCCGATGACCCCGCGGGCGGGACGGCGCGTCATGCGCCTTCCCGCCCGCTCGTCGTCGCGCGCGAGCCCGTCCCCGGGACCGGGCCGCTGACGACGCGGAGGCCCGGCTGCCCGTTCCGCCCGGTCGGCAAGCACCACGAAGTCGACGGCCGCGGCCGGATCCGCGGCCGCCGTTAAGGCGTCGGCCACGAGTGTCCCGACGTCGACCGGCACGGTCCGCTGCCTCGGCGGCAACGGGAAGCCGGCAACGGGAAGCCGGCGACCCGGCGGCCTCCCACGGGACAGAGCGTCGCCGCCCGGCCGCACGGGGCCGGCCCCGCACCCGGGCGAAATCGCGTTGCCCGCCCGCGCGGGCCGCGAGAGCATCCGGGGCATGGAAAGGCCCGCGGAGAGTCTCCGTTCCGACCTGCTCGAGCTGCGCCGGTGGCGCACGAACGACGTCGACGCCCTGGACCGGGCGATCGGGGAATCCCTGGAGCATCTGCTGCCGTGGATGCCCTGGGCCGCCGGCCACGGACGAGAACACACCGCCGGCTTCCTGGCCCGCAGCCACGACGCGTGGGAGGCCGGGGAGGAGTTCGCCTACGCGATCACCTCGGGTGACACGGTGATCGGCAGCTGCGGCCTCCACCGCCGCATCGGCCCGGGCGGGCTGGAGATCGGCTACTGGCTCCATCCCCACTGGACCGGCCGGGGCCTCGCCACGACGGCCGCGGCGGCGCTGACCGGCCAGGGCTTCGCGCTCGCCGGCATCGACCGCGTGGAGATCCACCACGACGCCGCCAACACGGCCAGCGCGGCCGTCCCCCGGCGCCTCGGTTTCACGGAGATCGGACGCGTGCCGGAGCCGGAGGGGCCGTCCGCTCCCGGCGAGGCGGGGATCGGGGTCGTCTGGCGGATGACCGCGGACCGGTGGCGTCGGCCCGCCTCCACGCCTTCGCTTTGAGTGGCCGTCCGCTCGCCGTGCGTGCCGGGCGCGGGTCGATCGGATCGGTCAGGAATGGAGAAGCCCCCGCCGACGGGCCGCGGCTAGCGTGACGGGCATGGACATCACCATTCACTGGACCTTCCTCCCGCACACCGACCCGGAGGCCTCGCTGGCCTTCTACCGCGACACCCTCGGCTTCAAGGTCCGCAACGACGTCGGATACGGCGACATGCGCTGGATCACCGTCGGCCCCGCCGACCAGCCCGGCACGGCGATCGTCCTGGAGCCGCCGGCCGCCGATCCCGGCATCACCGAGGACGAGCGCCGCACGATCACCGGGATGATGGGCAAGGGCACCTACGCCCGCATCACCCTGGCCACCCCCGACCTGGACGGCGTCTTCGAGCGGCTCGAGGCGAGCGGCGCCGAGGTCGTCCAGGAGCCGGCCGAGCAGCCCTACGGGATCCGTGACTGCGCCTTCCGCGACCCGGCGGGCAACACGATCCGCTTCAACGAGGTCCGCTGAACCCCCTCCGCCCCGCTTCCGCGCCCGGCATCCCCGCGACACCCGGCGGGAACGCCCCGGCGGCCCGGTCCGTTCGACCGGGACCGGCCGGAAGCGGGAGCGGGGCGGCCCGGCCCGCGGCCACCGTTGCGGCGACCGCGCCGGTGACGGGAAACCCGACATACTGTTCGAAGCCGGTCGGATCGAGCCGGTCGGATCGAGCCAGGCGACACTGACGGGCACCGCGAGGACGGCCCGCCGCACCCGGACGGATGGAGAGACGACACACATGGCCAAGAAGGCGGACGCGCAGTCGCCTGCGCCGCACGTTGCCGACAGCCACGATCTGATCCGCGTGCACGGCGCGCGCGAGAACAACCTCAAGGACGTCAGCATCGAGATCCCGAAGCGCCGGCTGACGGTGTTCACCGGGGTCTCCGGCTCGGGCAAGAGCTCCCTGGTGTTCAACACGATCGCCGCGGAGTCGCAGCGGCTGATCAACGAGACCTACAGCGCCTTCGTGCAGGGGTTCATGCCGACGCTGGCCCGGCCCGAGGTGGACGTCCTCGACGGGCTGACGACCGCGATCACCGTCGACCAGCAGCGGCTGGGCGCCGACCCCCGCTCCACGGTCGGCACCGTGACCGACGTGAACGCGATGCTGCGCATCCTCTTCAGCCGGCTCGGCACCCCGCACATCGGGCCGCCCAGCGCGTACGCCTTCAACGTCCCCTCCGTCCGGGCCAGCGGCGCGATCACCGTCGAGCGCGGCGCGAGCAAGGCCGAGAAGGTCACCTTCACCCGCACCGGCGGCATGTGCCCGCGCTGCGAGGGCCGGGGCGCGGTCTCCGACATCGACCTCGCCCAGCTCTTCGACGACTCCAAGTCGCTCAACGAGGGCGCGATCACCGTGCCCGGCTACAAGGGCGGCGGCTGGAACGCCCGGCTCTACGCCGAGTCCGGCTTCTTCGACCCGGACAAGCCGATCAGCAAGTTCACCAAGAAGGAGCTGCACGACTTCCTGCACCGCGAGCCGACCCGGATGAAGATCGCGGGCATCAACATGACCTATGAGGGACTGATCCCGCGGGTCCAGAAGTCGATGCTCGCCAAGGACAAGGAGGCGATGCAGCCGCACATCCGGGAGTTCGTGGACCGGGCGGTCGCCTTCACCACCTGCCCCGAGTGCGACGGCACGCGGCTCAGCGAGGGCGCTCGAGCGTCGAAGATCGCCGGGATCAGCATCGCCGACGCGTGCGCGACGCAGATCAGCGACCTGGTGGACTGGGTGCGCGGCCTCGACGAGCCGTCGGTGGCACCCCTGCTCACGAAGCTGCAGCACACCCTCGAGTCGTTCGTGGAGATCGGGCTCGGCTACCTCTCCCTGGAACGGCCGTCCGGCACCCTCTCCGGCGGCGAGGCACAGCGCGTCAAGATGATCCGCCACCTCGGCTCCTCGCTCACCGACACCACCTACGTCTTCGACGAGCCCACCACCGGCCTGCACCCCCATGACATCCAGCGCATGAACGGCCTGCTGCTGCGGCTGCGCGACAAGGGCAACACGGTGCTCGTCGTGGAGCACAAGCCGGAGACCATCGCGATCGCCGACCATGTCGTCGACCTCGGCCCCGGCGCCGGCACGGCGGGCGGCACCGTCTGCTTCGAGGGCGACATCGAGGGGCTGCGCGCCAGCGGCACCATCACCGGCCGCCACTTCGACGACCGGGCGTCCCTCAAGGAAACGGTGCGCAAGCCCGCCGGCATCCTGGAGATCCGCGGTGCCTCGGCGCACAACCTGCGCGACGTCGACGTCGACATCCCCCTCGGGGTGCTCGCCGTTGTCACCGGCGTCGCCGGCTCCGGCAAGAGCTCCCTCGTGCACGGGTCCATCCCCGGCGGCGCGGGGGTCGTGTCCGTCGACCAGAGCCCCATCCGCGGCTCGCGCCGCAGCAACCCGGCGACGTACACCGGGCTGCTCGACCCGATCCGCAAGGCGTTCGCGAAGGCCAACGACGTGAAGCCGGCACTGTTCAGCGCCAATTCCGAGGGCGCCTGCCCCACGTGCAACGGCGCCGGGGTCGTCTACACGGACCTGGCGATGATGGCCGGCGTCGCCAGCACGTGCGAGGAGTGCGAGGGGAAGCGGTTCCAGGCGTCGGTGCTGGAGTACCACCTCGGCGGGCGCGACATCAGCGAGGTGCTCGCCATGTCGGTCACCGACGCCGAGGAGTTCTTCGGCGCGGGCGAGGCCCACACGCCGGCCGCCCACCGCATCCTGGGCCGGCTCGCCGATGTCGGGCTCGGCTACCTCAGCCTCGGCCAGCCGCTCACCACGCTGTCCGGCGGCGAGCGGCAGCGGCTCAAGCTTGCCACGCACATGGCCGACAAGGGCGGCGTCTACGTCCTCGACGAGCCGACGGCCGGCCTGCACCTCGCCGACGTCGAGCAGCTGCTCGGGCTGCTCGACCGGCTCGTCGACTCCGGCAAGTCCGTCATCGTCGTCGAGCACCACCAGGCGGTCATGGCGCACGCCGACTGGATCATCGACCTTGGCCCCGGTGCCGGGCACGATGGCGGCCGGATCGTCTTCGAAGGTACGCCCGCGGACCTCGTCGCCGACCGCTCCACCCTCACCGCCCGGCACCTCGCGTCCTACGTCGGCGCCTGACCGCGGCCGGCCGCGGTTCGCGGGAGACGGCACGCGGGGCCGGGGCGACCACGCCCCGGCCCCGCGTACGCCGTCGGTGTGCGATGTTCCGCGGCCTCAGCGCTCCCCGCCCGTGGCGGTGTCCGGCAGGCGCCCGGGACCGCCGAGCCGGTGCAGGGCCTCGGCGACGGCGGTCATCCGCGCGGAGAGCTCGGCGAGTTCCCGGCGCAGTTCGACGGCACGCCGTTGCAGAGCGACGGATCGGGCGGCCAGCGCCGCGGCCGCGGCCATGACATCGGAGTCCTCGTCCCAGGACCGGGCCGTCACGCGGCCCCCCGGCCCAGCCGCAGCGCGGAGACGCTGAGTTCCAGCCGCACGGTGTCGCTGAGCAGCAGGCCCCCGGCCGTCAGCGGGACGTTCCAGCCGAGCCCCCAGTCGGAGCGACGCAAGGTGGCCGCGCCCTCGAAGCCGACACGTCGCTGCCCGTGGGCGTCGATGCCACATCCGCCGTAGTCGAGGTCGATGCGCAGGGGCAGTTCGACGTCCTTGATCCTCAGGCTCCCCGTCATCCGGAAGGTGTCCTCGCCCACGGGGACGACCGCGGTGGAGCGGAAGACCATGAGGGGGAACGTCGCCGCGTCCAGGAAGTCCGGGCCGGTGATGTGGGAGTCACGCGCTCGCGCCCCCGTGTCCAGGCTGCCGGTCTGTACGCTCACATGGGCCTCGGACCGGCCGGGCCGGAGCCCGTCGAGCCTGAGAAACCCCTCGAACGCCCTGAATCTGCCCCGTACGTTGGTGACCATGGCGTGCCGGACGGAGAAGCCGATCGCGCTGTGGTCCGGGTCGATGACGTACGCGCCGGTCGGCTCCTCCCGCGGGCCGATGCCCGGGGCAGTGGTCTCCGCGCGGTTTCTGAGCATGACGGATCGACCTCTTCGTACGGGGATCTCGGATGTGCCGCATTCCGTCCGAGGCCGGCGGAACCCAGGCGAACGCGGTCGCGGGTGGCCCCTGCCCGGGGCAGGGGCCACCCGCGGGTGTCACCCCTGCTGCTGCGCGAACCAGTCGGAGAAGCGGGTGCCGGCGAGCTGCGCGCCGGGGCCGGGGACGAGGGAGGAGTCCTCGAGCTCGGAACCGAAGTACTGGGCGTGCGGGTCCGCGACGACCTTGCGGGGGTCGTTCTGCGCGGCGAGCACGTCGCGGATCAGCTCGTCGAACTGGAACACGTCGGGGCCGGCGATCTCCACCAGGCCGTTGACGGGCGTGCCGACGGCGGTACGGGCCACGGCGGCGGCCACGTCGTCGGAGAAGATGGGCTGGAACTTGACGGGCGCGACACGCACTGTGTCACCCTCGGTCGCCGAGTCCGCGATCCCGTTCACGAACTCGAAGAACTGCGTGGCGTGGACGATGGAGTACGGGACGCCGGACGCCTTGATCAGCTCTTCCTGGGCCAGCTTGGCACGGAAGTAGCCGTTGTTCGGGAGCCGGTCGGTGCCGACGATGGACAGGGCCACGTGGTGCTGGACACCGGCCTTCGGCGCCAGGTCCAGGAGGTTGGAGGTGCAGGTCCGGAAGAAGTTCATCACGGCCTCGTCCTCCCAGGAGGGCGAGTTCGAGACGTCGACCACGACCTGCGCGCCCTCCAGGGCTTCGGCGAGGCCCTCGCCCGTCAGCGTGTTGACCCCGGTGTTCGGCGAGGCGGCGACAGCCTCGTGCCCGTGCTCGGTGAGCTTGGCGACGACCTTCGAGCCGATCAGCCCGGTTCCGCCGATCACTACGACCTTCATAACGGAGTCCTCTCGGATGTTCTCGTGCGCGGCGCGCAGGAGGGCGGTGAGTCGCCCACCGGCACGGGGTGCGATGCGTTCTCACCGGGGATGACCGGGCAGCCGCTCGGTTTGTGACAGCGGGCGGCCGTCCGGCCGGGCGGGACCGGGTACGGACGTGCGGGATCGCACCGCGCAGGGGCCGTCGACCCGGGTCAGGTGCCGGCACCGGCGGGCCCCGCGCTCAGGAGGCCAGCCTGATCGTCGCCGGTGCGCCCTGCCGCGCCATCCTGGCGTAGGGACACAGTGAGTCGGCCTGCGCCAGGAGGGGGGCGGCGGTCGCCGCCTCCACCCCCGGCCATGTGACCAGCAGGTCCGCACGCAGCCGATACCCGCCGTCGGCGGGGTCGCGGCCGATGGCGACGGTCGCCGCCACCGAGATCGCCGCGGGACTCACTCCGGCCCGCCGGGCGACCAGGCTGAGCGCGGCGTGGAAGCAGGCCGCGAACCCCGCCGCGAAGAGCTGCTCCGGGTTGCTGCCCTCGCCGTCTCCGCCCAGTTCGGCGGGCAATCGCAGGCTGATGTCCAGTACCCCGTCGGCCGAACGCGCCCTGCCGGTGGCCCTCCCGTGACCGGCCTCACCGCCGTCGACGGTCACGGTCGTGCTGTAGAGGGTGGAGAAGGGCGCGCCGTGGGGGTCCTCGCTCACCAGGCCGCCCCGACCGCGGGAGGGCGCGGCGACGCAACGCGGCCCGGGGCGTACCGACGAGGGGAGGTGTGCGCGGCGCGTGTGACCGCTGTCTTCATCGTCTGCCCTTCGTCATCCCGGGAAAAGCTCCCATACGTGATCAATGACTTTGACCGGACGGCAGCACACCTTGTGACAGCGGGCCCGCGACTCGGGGGCACCGACCCGCGGTAGGTGCGGCCCGCAGCCCGATTCCTCGCCGACCGGCGGAAATCGGCGCAGACGGCAGGTGGCCGGGAATCGCCGCTCCACCGTGCCCATCGTGTTGGCGACCGCACCACCCCGGCGGACATCCGGTCCGGGCGGCCGCGCCCGCGGAACCGACCGTGCGCACCGCCCGTGCGACCTCACGGCGCAGGCGGACGCACACTCTGCGGATTGCAACACCGTGGCAAACGGTTGACCGATTTTCGGACATTGATGTCCGGACTCGTGACAGTGGGAAAGGCCGCTGACACCATCTGCGCAGTGTTCGGGTCGCCTCCGGGGGAGGAGGCGGCATCGACGCCGCCAACGCACCCACCGTCGTCACATCGCGGCCACTCATAAGGAGTCTCAGGAGTGACGAGCACTTTCCGCTCCACCCGATCCATGCCGTCCGCATCCCGGTCGTCCGGGCGCAGACGCGCCATGGCGACGGCCACCGTCACCATGGCCACGCTCATCGCGTCCGTACTGCCCCTCGCCGCCGCGGGCGCCCAGGAGAGGCCGCAGGGGACCGCGGCGTCGCCCGCGTCCGGTGCCCGGGCGGTCGCGCTCTCCTCCGCGCAGCGCGGCCGGCTGCTCGAGGCCGCGGCCGAAGCGAGTACCGGCACGGCCGGGGCGCTGAAGCTGGGCGACGAGGAGAGGCTGATACCGAGGGACGTCGTCAAGGACGCCGACGGCACGGTCCACACGCGCTACGAGCGCACCTTCGCCGGTCTTCCCGTACTCGGCGGCGACCTCGTGGTGCACGAGCGGACCGGCACCCGTACGGTCACCAGGGCGTCCGGTGCGAGGCTCACGGTGCCGACGACCAAGCCCGCCCTCACGGCGGCGAAGGCGCGTACGTCGGCCCTGGACATCGCCGGCCGGGAGGAGACCCGCAAGGCCGCGGTCGACAAGGCGCCGCGCCTGGTGGTCTGGATGGCGACCGGCGAGCCGACCCTGGCCTGGGAGTCCGTCGTCACCGGCGTCCGGAAGGACGGCACCCCCAGCCGCCTGCAGGTGGTCACCGACGCGAAGACGGGCAAGCGGCTCGCGAGCGTGGAGCAGGTCCACTCCGGTACGGGGACCGGCCAGCACAACGGCAGCGTGAGCATCGGCACGGTCCGCGACGGCGACGTCTTCGAGCTGGTGGACGCCGAGCGCGGCGGCAACGCGGCGTACGACCACGACACCGGGCAGGTCATGACGGACGACGACGACCTCTGGGGCGACGGTACGCCGTCCAACCGCCAGACGGCCGCCGTCGACGCGGCCTACGGCGCCCAGCAGACCTGGGACTTCTTCCACTCCCGCTACGGCCGCGACGGCATCGCCGGCGACGGAGTCGGAGCGCGCTCCTACGTCCACGTCGGCGACGGGTACGTCAACGCGTACTGGGACGACGACTGCTTCTGCATGAACTACGGCGACGGAGAGGGCAACGCACGGCCGCTGACGGCCCTGGACATCGCCGGCCACGAGATGACGCACGGCATCACCTCCGCCACCGCGGACCTGATCTACAGCGGAGAGTCCGGCGGCCTGAACGAGGCCACCAGCGACATCATGGGCACCGCGGTGGAGTTCTTCACCAACAGCCCCAAGGACGTGCCGGACTACCTGATCGCGGAGAAGGTCGACGTCTACGGCACCGGCGTGCCGCTGCGCTACATGGACCAGCCGTCCAAGGACGACGTGGGCTACGGCGCGTCGCAGGACTACTGGACCAAGGACACCAAGTACCTCGACCCGCACCAGAGCTCGGGACCGGCGAACCACTTCTTCTACCTGCTCTCGGAGGGCAGCGGCAAGAAGACGGTCAACGGCGTCCGCTACGACAGCCCGACCTTCGACGGCAAGAAGGTCGCCGGCATCGGCCGCGAGTCGGCCACGGACATCTGGTACCGCGCGCTGACCGTCTACATGACCAGCACGACGGACTACGCCGGTGCGCGCACCGCCACGCTCCGGGCCGCGGCCGACCTCTACGGGATGGGCAGCAAGAAGTACGAGGCGGTCGGCAACGCCTGGGCCGCCGTGAAGGTCGGATACCGCTACATCGGCCACCTCGCGATCGACAGCACCAACCCGCGGCGGACGGCGACCGGCCAGTCGGTCACCTGGCAGATCCAGGCGCAGAGCTCCCGTCCGGGCGCCCTGAGGTACTCCGCCAAGGGCCTTCCGCGCGGTCTGTCCATCAACGCGAAGACCGGCCTGGTCTCCGGCATCCCGGTGAAGGGCGGCGAGTTCCGGCCCGCCATCACCGTCAGGGACGCGGCGGGCAATTGCCGCACGGTCCGCTACCAGTGGACCGTCCTCGCCTCCGGCGGCGACACCTTCGTCAACCCCAACCGGTACGACATCCCCAACTGGGCCGTGATCGAGAGCCCGGTCACCGTCAGCGGCCGCAAGGGCAACGCCCCGGCCGACCTCAAGGTGACCGTCGACCTCTACGCCGTCCACGTCGGCTTCTACGTGATCGACCTGGTCAGCGAGGACGGCCGGGTGATTCCGGTGAAGGGCTGGTCGCAGGGCCCCGTCGCGATCCCGGAACTCCACCAGACGTTCACCGTGGACGCCTCCGCGATCCCGGCCGACGGCACCTGGAAGCTGCGGGTCAGGGACAACACCCCCGGCAACTTCATCGTGCTCCCCGGCTACCTCGACACCTGGAGCCTGGGCTTCTGAGCGGGTTCCCGGCGCCCTCAACGGCTCTCTGTGCGGTGCCCGGCCCTCGGGCGCCGCACGGGGGCCGGGCGCGGCCGCGGCGCCACGGCGGAGCGGGATGTCCCTTCCGGCGCGGTGGCGGGGCCGCCGGCCGGATCGCCGGTCAGGGGACGACGATGACCGGACGCTGGGCGCGGCGGGCCAGGGTGTCGGAGATCGACCGGATGAGCCCGGACCGGGTGCCGCGCGTGCGGCCCACGATGATGGCGTTCGCCTTGTACCTGCGGCCGACCTTCTCCAACTCCTCCGCGATGACACCACTGCGGCGGACGAGGGTCCAGGCCAGCCCCGACAGATGCTCGTCGCAGGCGAGTTGACGTACGAGGGTGTGAGCGCCGCCGTGCGGGCCCTTCGCGATGCCCGGCGGTTCGTATCCGAGCAACGACGCCACGGGGTTCTGCCGGGCGACGTGCACGATGATGAGCGCGGCGCCCGACCGCCGCGCCAGCCCGGCCGCATAGGAGAGCGCCCGCCTGCTGGGCGCGGAGCCGCTGTAGCCGACGAGCACACCGTACTTGTCCACGGTCCGGTGATCGCTGTCGCGTCCGGCGGCCGGCTCCCTGGCGGCGGACGAGCGCGGGAGAGGGCCGTCGCCGACAGGTTCGGGGAAACCATGGCCTGCCATGAGAAACCTTTCAGGGGAAAGCGGTACGGGTGAGGGAACACGGCGACGCGGGAGGCGCCGCACGCCGGATCACATGAGCGCGTTCCTCTTGTTCTGGAAGCGCTCCCGGTACTCCCGCCGTCTCATGGCGAGCCGTTCGCCCTCCGTCGTGCCGCCCCACACCCCTTCGACGGAGCCGAGCGTCACCGCCCATGCCAGACACCGCTCCATGACCGGACACCGGCGGCACACGGATTTCGCCTCCTCCGCCTGAAGCTGCCCCGGGCCGCTGTTGCCGATGGGGAAGAAGAGCTCCGGATCCTCCCCGAGGCACGCCGCGTCCTTCTGCCAATCCATGAAAACCTCCTCGTGTGGGAAACCGGCGCCCCGGCACTGCGCAGCGGCTGAACGGCACGAGCCAAGGTCTCGCATAGGAGACCGCGCGACCGCCGGATCCGTGACGCAATTCGCCCCGAACGCCGGATACCGGATATCGGCCCCCGTGGGCATCAGGAAGCGCCGGGGGCATGGGGAGTGCGGTTCCAGGAGCGCAGCTTGTCGGGGTTGAGGACCACCCAGACGTGGACGATCCGGTCATGGTGGACGTCGAAGGAGATGACCCCGACGACCAGGTTGCCGTAGCGCACCACCAGGCCGCAGCGACCGTTGACGGACTGGGCCGTCAGCTTCGTCCCGGGCTGCCGGGCCAGCAGCGTGGACAACCTGTGGGCCACCGGCCCGCTTCCGTGGACGGGTTCCGCCAGCGTTCGGATCTTGCCGCCGCCGTCGAAGAAGGCGGTGGCGTCGGGGGAGAGCAGGGAGGCCAGGAGCGCGGCGTCCTCCGTGAGACACGCCTTCAGGACCGTACGTGTCATGGCGTCGTGCTGCTCGGCGCTCGTCGGGTACGAACGCTTCCGGCGCAGGAACCGCCGGGCGCTGTCGGCGAGATGGTCGCACTCGAGTTCCGACCTGCCCACGATGCCGGCGACCGTACCGGGCGCCATGCCGAAGACGTCATTGAGCACGAACGCCGCACGCGCGGTCGGAGGGAGGGAGTCCAGCGCGGAGAGCAGGACCTGACCGCTGTGCCGCCCCGGTGCGTCGTCGTGAACGGGCCACACGATCGGCGGCATGCCGTCCGGCTGCCCCGACGCGGCCGCCCTGATCTCACGGTCCAGCAGGATGAGACGGGACACGCTCATGCCGCCCAGGACTTTCACCAGCCAGGGGAGGGGCTCCGGGATGTCCGCGCGTTCGGCCTCCGAGAGCTCGTACCAGCGGGCGTAGGTGTCGTCCACGATCTGCTCTGCCTCGCTGCCGTCGCCCAGAAGCCAGCGGGCGACGTCGAGCAGGTGCCGGCGCTCGTCGACCAGTTCGGTGATCGGCTCGGCGGCGAAGGCGTGATCCATCGGTTGACTCCTCGGGTGCGGCAGCGTCGTGTTCTTCATATCGGTCGACGCGGAGCCGGACGGGCGGCTCGCCGTCCACGGGAGGGCGTCGCCCGTCGCGGTGCGCATCGACGCGTCACCGATTCATCGGGAGCGGTCCGGGTACGCGCGTCCGACCACGCGTACCCGGACCGGCTGTCAAGCCGAGGGCGTCAAGGGTGAGGGGGGCCTCCCAGGTAGCGGTGCAGCCCTTCGGGCCGGCTGCCGTGAAGTGATTCGACCAGGTGCCGCAGTTCCGCCGGGTCCGGCGTTCCCCGCGTCTCGAGCAGCAGGTACTCGCGGGCCCGGCGTACGATCTGGTGCGCGTCGCCGAGGCCGAGCTGCAGGATCTCGGCGATCTGGGGGTACGGATAGCCGAACGCCTCACGCAGCACATAGGCCGCCCGTTCGGTGGGAGTCAGCCTCTCCAGCGCAAGGAGCAGGGCCAACTCCAGACTCTCCGTCTCCGCTTCCCGGGACCCCGCCTCCGCATCCGTGCCGGTGTCGATGGGTTCGGGCAGCCACGGGCCGATGTAGGACCGGCGGTTCGCGTGTGCGGACCGGGCGGTATCGATGGCCAACCGGGTGGCCGTGCTCGCCAGGTGGGCCGACGGGTTCAGCACCGCGGACCGGTCGGTGCGCTGCCAGCGCAGCCACACCTCCCGCACCACGTCCTCCGCGTCCGCCGCACTGCCCAGGACTCGGTAGGCGATGCCGAAGAGCCGCGGCCGGAGTTGCGTGAAGATCGCATGGGCGTCGTCGCAGGAGTGTGCCGGCGGGGACGGGTCGGGACCCACGGTGCGTTCTCCGTTCCTAGGTCTGTGCGGTCGTGCGGCGCGGTCGTGTGACCGTCGCGTGGAGGTCCGCCACCGTGGCTGCCGCTGTCCGCACGCACACCTGGAGTGCATCGGGGAGTCCGTGCGTTATGGGTGTCGTCCCGGTCCCGGCTGCCACATGTGCGGCGTTCGCCGAACGTTGATTCGGTCCTGTGTCATCAGCATGAGAGACCGGAGCCGCCGCGTTTCTGTGACAAAGGCCCGTGCCCCGGCTGCCCGGCGCATCGGCTCGTCACATATGGAGTGGTTATCCGGTCTTGCCATGAGGTGGGCGAAATCGCTGCTGCCGCCCTCCCGGGCGCGGCTTGGGCACGCACACTCGTGCACCGGATCCGCCGCGCCGGCCGTCACTCAACCAGGAAAGCCGCCATGGACCCCAAGAAGACGCCCCTCCTCGGCGCCGACCTGCGCAGCACCCTGACCGGGGTCTACACCGTCGACCCCGTGTGCAGCGCGATCGGCTTCGCCGTCCGGCGTGCGATGGTCACGACCGTACGAGGGGGGTTCAGGCGTTTCGAGGGAGTGCTCGAACTCGACGGGGCGCGGCCCACACGATCCAGGGCCTCGGTTCGCGTCCGGACGGGCAGCCTGGACACGGGTGCCGTCGAGCGGGACGCCCTCGTCACCGGCCCGGACTTCTTCGACTCCGACGCCTTCCCGTTCATCGTCTTCCAGTCCACCGGGATCACGCCGTCCGGAGGCGACAGGTTCCGCGTGTCGGGAGACCTGAGGATCAGGAACGTGGCACTGCCCATCGTCACGGACCTCGAGTTCAGCGGGGCCACCCGTGACGCCGACGGCAGGACCCGCGTTTGCTTCGAGGGGAGCGCCACCCTGTGCCGGTCCGACTGGGGGCTCACCTGGACGTCCGGTGACGTCCTGATCGGCGACAGGGTGAGGATCGATTTCGACATCTGCGCCGTGCAGGAGACCCCGGTGACCATCTGACGCTGCCGCACCGCGGAGCCATCGCCACAGGGACAGTGGAACACTGTGTTAGGGTCACACGGTGTCGCAGCCGTGGGTCACGCCGACATCCCCCCTGCTGCCGGCCTGACCCACGACTGCGACTTCTCTTTGTGCGCGCCGGGGAACCGAGGCCCGAGCGAGCGGGCGACTGCCGCCGACCCTTCCCACGCGCCGCTTCCGGGTGGCACTCGCCCGGCCGTCGCGGAGTGATGGCCGGGCTGCTCCGTCCCGGGACCTCCCCGTCTCCGCCGGCGCGACAGCCGCCTGCGTGAACCCCTCGACGACTTCGCCCTGTTCCCGTCGTCCACTGCGGGACGACGGGAACAGGGCGAGGCCGGACGTCTCCGCGCCGCCGGGAACGGCGCGGAGACGGACTCCGTCCCGGGGGACGGGAGTCCTCGGTCAGCCGAACATGCCGGGCTGGTAGCCGCCCGCGGGCTGCTGGATGGCGATGTTGATCCGGTTGTAGGTGTTCATGATGGCGATGAGCGAGACCAGCGCGACGAGCTGGTCCTCGTCGTAGTACTTGGTGGCGTTCGCCCACACCTCGTCGGGGACACCGCCCGCCGCGTCGGCGATGCGGGTGGCCTGCTCCGCGAGCTCGATGGCGGCGCGCTCGGCGTCGGTGAACACCGTGGCCTCGCGCCAGGCCGCGACCAGGTTGAGGCGGAGGGAGGTCTCGCCGGCGGCGGCGGCGTCCTTGGTGTGCATGTCGGTGCAGAAGCCGCAGCCGTTGATCTGGCTGACGCGGATCTTCACCAGCTCCTGCGTCAGGACCGGCACCGCCGCGTCGGACGCCACCTTGGTGGCCGAGTTGATGTGCTTGAGGATCTTCCCGGCGAGGGGGTGGCTGAAGTAGTCGAGGCGGGGTTCCATCGTGATCTCCTCATACGGTTCTGGCCTGCTGGTGATTCCACCTGGCAGACCGGACAGCCGCGCGAGATGTGACAGAGGTGCGGCTGAGACCTGCGTCACTCGCCCCGCGGGGCGACCTCGGTGTGCCACCCCGCTCGGCGCGTGCGGAGCGGTGTCACATATCCGGACACGGTCCGGTCCTAGGGGTGTCACCCGGCCACGGGCAGCAGGACGCCCAGGTGCGCGTCGTGCCGAGAAGCCCCGGGACAGTTAGGAGCATCCGAAACCATGGCGGTTTCCGTAACCCTGCCGGCGCTCGGCGAGAGCGTGTCCGAGGGCACCGTCACCCGCTGGCTCAAGGCCGAGGGTGAGCGC
>NZ_JBEZXR010000060.1:0-55865 GCF_040638135.1 Streptomyces sp. NPDC026673
CGGGCCACTCGGTTTCAGTAGCGGGGACAGGATTTGAACCTGCGACCTCTGGGTTATGAGCCCAGCGAGCTACCGAGCTGCTCCACCCCGCGTCGGTGAACACCACCCTACGGGGTCTCGGCGCCAGGACCAAATCCATTTGCGGACGGCCACCGGCGGCGGGGGATCCCGGTCACGACGGCGGCGGCCGCGAGGACGGTGACCGGGGCGGCACCGGGGGCCGGTCAGGCGGCCCAGGCCGACACGGCGGGAGCCCCGAGCCGCGGCGGCACCGGCGCGCCGGTCGCCGGACCGGGACGGCGACGCTCGCCTGCGCCTTGTCGCCGGGGTGGGGAGCCGTCGGCAGGCCGATGGGGATCACCGCGAAGACCACGGCGAGCAGCCGGGAGGGCCCGGCCTGCGCCCGCGGGTCGCGACCCGGGGCCACGCGTCCGGTGGTGGAGTGGAGGGCGGACGCGGCGCGGCCGTCGGGGCGGCGACCTTAGTTCCCACGGCCGCGGCGATCCCCTGCGCGAGGCGCCGGGTAAATGCGTTGCCGGGGGCTCGCCCCCGGCGTAGCTTCTGCCCCGGCCCTGTCACCGTCCGAATGGAGAAGGCCGTTGCTCTTCTGAGGTCAGGGACACCGTGCCCGCGGCGCCGAACCGGCGTCCGCGCGGGCCCGTGTGCGACCTCGGCCGTGAGCAGCCGCCTCCGTGCAGCGCCCGCCTTCCGGTGTCCCCGTGTGCCGACCCGTCGTCATTCACGAGCGCCCCGGAGGACCACATGGGACATCCCACCCTCTCCATCACCTGCACCGACCTCTCCTTCGCCTGGCCGGACGGCACCCCCGTCCTGGACGGCTTCCAGCTCGCCGTCGGCCCCGGCCGCACCGGCCTGATCGGGCTCAACGGAGCGGGCAAGTCGACCCTGCTGAAGCTGATCGGCGGTGAACTGACCCCCGGCGGCGGCACGGTGCGGGTCGCCGGCGAGATCGGCTACCTGCCGCAGAACGCCGTCCTCGACACCGCGCTGCGGGTGGACGAGGTCCTCGGCATCGCGGAGGCACGGGCCGCGCTGCACGCCATCGAGGCCGGGGACACGGGCGAGGAGCACTTCGCGGCGGTCGGCGACGACTGGGATCTGGAGGAGCGGGCCAGGGCCGGGCTCGACGGCCTCGGGCTGGGCCACGTCGGCCTCGACCAGGTCGTCGGCGAACTGTCCGGCGGCGAGTGCGTACTGCTGCGGCTGGCCGCCCTGCTGCTGCGCCGCCCCGATGTGCTGCTGCTCGACGAGCCGACCAACAACCTGGACCTCCAGGCCAGACGGCGGCTCCAGGCGGCGGTCGCGGCCTGGAACGGCGTCCTGGTGGTCGTCTCCCACGACCGCGAACTGCTGCGACACGTCGACAAGATCGCCGAGCTGCGCGACGGCGGGGTCCGCTGGTACGGCGGCGACATCGCCGCGTACGAGGAGGCCCTGGCGGTCGAGCAGGAGGCGGCCGAACGCACGCTGCGCGCCGCGGAGTCCGATGTGCGGCGGCAGAAGCGTGAGTTGGCGGACGCCCACGTCAAACTGGCGCGGAGGGTGCGGTACGGGCAGAAGATGTACGACTCCAAGCGCGAGCCGCGCGCCGTGATGAAGCAGCGCAAACGCCAGGCCCAGGAGTCGGCGGGAAAGCACCGCATCCTGCACACCGAGCGGCTGGCGGAGGCGAGGGAGCGGCTGGACGAGGCCGTCGAGGCCGTGCGGGACGACGACGAGATCCGCGTCGACCTGCCGCACACCGTCGTCCCCGCCGGCCGGACGGTGCTGACGCTGTGCTCCCTGCGCACGGCGTACGGGGCCCCGGCCGGGAATCTGGAGGTACGAGGCCCGGAGCGGATCGCGCTGGTCGGCCGCAACGGCGCCGGGAAGACGACGCTGCTGCGGACGATCAGCGGGGAACTGCCCGCGGCGGCGGGCGAGGTAGAGGCACATGTGCCGCTGCGCTTCCTGCCGCAGCGGCTGGACATCCTCGACGACGAGCTGTCGGTCGCGGCCAATGTGGCGCGGTTCGCACCACAGGCGACGGCCAACCGCATCCGGGCGTCGCTGGCCCGCTTCCTGTTCCGCGGCGGGCGGGCCGACCGACAGGCCGGGGCGTTGTCGGGCGGCGAGCGCTTCCGGGCGTCGCTCGCGGCGCTGATGCTCGCGCAGCCCGCGCCGCAGCTCCTCCTGCTGGACGAGCCGACGAACAGCCTGGACCTGGCGAGCGTGCGGCAGTTGACGACGGCGCTGGCGTCCTACGAGGGTGCCCTGATCGTGGCGAGCCATGATCTGCCGTTCCTGCGCGGCATCGGGATCACCCGCTGGCTGCGGCTCGACGCCGGCGGACTGGCCGGCGTCGAGCCGATGTGACCGGTCGCGGCGTCACGCCCGCGGCGGGGCTCCCCCCGGTGCCCCGCCGCGCGGCGCGTCAGCGGTACAGCTTGTTCACCGCCGTCCGCGTGGTCTTCTTGAAGGCCTTCAGCGGGATCCGGTCGAGGGTCCCCATCTGGCCCCACTCGACGACCGTGACGGTGCGGCCGTCGCGGCCGATGCCGTAGAGCCGGACATTGTGCTCGGACTCGGGGGGCGCGACGTGCACGCCGTAGACGTGCGCGCCCTCCTCGACCTTGATGGTGCCGAAGTCCTTCCAGTCGGCCTCGGACCCCGGGTACTGGTCGAGGAAGCGGGCGACGCAGCCCCGCACGGACTTGCGGAGCTTGGCGGCGAGGTCGCGCGCCGCCTTGCTGTTCTTGGTCGTGAAGGTGACCTGCTGGGCGTTGGTGTCCAGTTCGGTCCAGAACGACCGGTGGGAGACGCCCTTGCGGGGCAGGCCGCGCAGGGCGCAGGCGGTGCCGCCCTCGGGCAGGCCGCTCCTGACCTTGTCGGCGTACCAGGGCGAGTGGGGGTACGGCGGCAGCTCCTTCGGCGCGAGGAACCTCGGCGCCTTCGTGGGCGCGGCGGCCCCGGCCTCGGCGGAGCCGGCGGCGAGCAGCGCGGTGGCGGCGACCGCGGACAGCGCGGTCAGGGCGGAGCGGCGGGCGAGTGTGCGGTTCAAGGTGTTTCCCCCGTGGTTCGGATCGTCGACGAGGACCGTCGCCGAAGGGCGGTGGTCATGCCCTTCAGCGTGCGCGGCGCCGTCACGGCCCGGCAACAGCCGCGCCGGCTTCCGGGACACCGGAACGGTTGCGCGTACCCTGGCCTGGGGAGACGTGAGCGCCCTGGAACGGGCGGCCGGGACACGGGAAGACGTCGGGGGCGCGGGATGGGTGGGACGGCAGCGGGCAGCGAGCACTTCGCCGCGTACTTAAGGGAGCTGAAGGACCGTTCGGGACTGAGTTACGGGCAGCTGGCGACCCGGCTCCACGTGGGCACGTCCACGCTCCACCGCTATTGCAACGGCGACGCCGTCCCCACGGACTACGCGGTCGTGGAACGCCTGGCACGGCTGTGCGGCGCGGGGCCGGAGGAACTGGTCGAACTGCACCGCCGGTGGGTGCTCGCGGACGCGGCGCGGCGCGCGGGCAACCGCGGCAGCGGCGCGGGGGCGGCGCGGAAGGACAGCGCGGACGAGGAGCGGGCCCGGGCCGGCGACGGAATCAAGAACGGTGACGGGAACGGAGAAGGGAACGGAGACCGCGGCGATGCCGGTGCCCCGGCCGGGAACGCGGGGTCGGGGCCGCCGGCTCCGGCGGCCGGGCCCGAGTCCGTGGACGATGCCGCGGCCGCACCGGACGGGGTGGCGGAACTCGAGCCGATCGGCCCCTTCCCGGGCGCGCCGCGTCCGTCGCGTCCCTGGCGGCGCCGGATGTCCCGGCCCGCGGTCGCCGGATCGGTCGCCGCGCTCGTGCTCACCGGCGCCGCGCTCGCCATGACCAACGGCACCGGAGCCGGGCGCCCGCCGGCTCATGCGGCGGCATCGCCCTCCGCCCGGCCCGGCTCCGCCGGAGGCACATCGCCCTCGCCGGAGGGTACGGGCCCGGGCTCGCCGACGCCTTCCGCGTCCGGCTCGGCCTCGCCGGCGACGCCGTCGGCGACGGGAACGAAGGGGACACCGCGCTCCCCCGGCGCGGGTGCCACGGCCTCCCGCTCTCCGGTGCCCTCCCCGCCCCTGGCACTGAGCGTGCGCTCACACGTCTGGCAGAGCGGCTGCAGTCACCGCTACCTGGTCAACCGGCCCCCCGAGGACGTGCCTCCGCCCCCGGTCTCCCAGGACGCACAGAGGTGGGCCACCGCCCTGGGCGCCGTGCACGGCGGGACCACGATCGTCGAGGCCACCATCAGGGGACGCGGATCCACCCCGGTGGTGCTTCAGGAGCTGCACGTCCGCGTCGCGGATCACCGCACGCCGCTGCGCTGGTCGTCGTACTCCATGGACAACGGCTGCGGCGGCGCGCTCACCCCGGCCGAGTACACGGTGGACCTCGACGTCAAGCGGCCCGTACCGCATCCGCGGGACGGCTTCGACAGCGTGAACACGCTCCCCGTGCCCCGTCTCCCCTACCAGGTCACCGAACGGGAGCCGCTGGTGCTCAGAGTGCACGCCCGTACGGTGCGGTGCGACTGCGACTGGTACCTGGAACTGGAGTGGTCCGCCGGCGGCCGGACGGAACTGATGCGCATCGACGACGGCGGCCGCCCCTTCCGCACGAGCAGCGTCAAGGGCCGTCCCGAGTACGGCTACTGGTCCTCCGACGGCTGGACCCGCAACTAGGAGCGCGTCGCCGGCGTGCCGCCGGCCCCCGCTGTCCGGGCCTCCGGCGCCGGACGTACGGGACGGTCCCCACCCCCCCGTGCGGGTGGGGACCGTCTCCCCCCGTTTCCCTTCGGCCTCGTTCCTCGCGGTCAGAGGCCGAGTGGCCAGATGAAGCCCTTGTTCATCGTGACGAGCACGACCAGCACCATCAGGTCGGCCGCGCCCAGCACCAGCCCGAGGATCGCCCGGACCGGGCGCCGGGTGCCCCGGACCAGCGACACGCCGCCGAGGATCAGGGCGAACGGGCCGAGCACGATGTTGAAGGCCAGCAGACCGACCAGGCCGAGCGCGAACGCGGCGACGGCCATGCCGTCGGAACCTTCCGAGCCGGAACGGTACGTGGAGCGCAGGTCGCGCTCACGAGCGGGGACGTAGGACATGGGTCGTTTCCCCCCTGGGAGACGTGGGTCAGCGGTTGCGGTGGTGGCCGAGGCGCTCGCGGAGGCAGAAGGCGAGGAGCCAGGCACCGACCACGGCCGCGGCGACGAGGAAGACGGGAAATGGGGTGTAGGAGACGGCGCCCAGCAGGATGCCCATGGCGACCAGGACGAGGAGGAGGGTCACGGTTCTCTGCCTTTCCCGGTTGCCGGACGACCCCGGCGGGTTGAGGAAGCACGAACTGAGTGAACAGTTGGAAAAACAACTGTTCACCGACTCGGGAAGTCTACTGTTCGCACGACTCGGCGAACGGTTGTTTACTGGATGACATGAGTCACACCCTGGGGGTCCGCGAGGCCCAGAAGCGGCAGACCCGGCAGGCCCTGCTCGACGCGGGGCTGCGCCTGCTGGAGAACCAGAGCCTGAGCAGCCTGGGTCTGCGCGAGGTGACGCGCGAGGTCGGCGTCGCTCCCGCCGGCTTCTACCGGCACTTCCGGGACATGGGCGACCTCGGGGTCGCGCTGGTCGCCGAGTCCCTGGGCAGCCTGCACGGGATGATCCGGGCGACCCTGGCCCAGCAGGACGACGCGGAGGAGGTCATCGCCCGCTCCGTCGGGGTCATCACCGCCCATGTGCGCGAGCACCGGCCGCACATCCGCTTCATCGCCCGGGAGCGCCACGGCGGGGTCCAGGCCGTCCGCGAGGCCATCGCATCCGAACTGTCCCAGTTCGCCGACGAATTGGCGACCGCCCTGGGTGCGCAGCGCGTTTCGCGGGGCTGGCCGCCGGAAGACCTGCGGATGCTGGCCGAACTCTACGTCGACCGGCTGCTGAGGACGGCGATCGCCTTCATGGAGGCGCCGGACGGTGACGCCGAGGCCGAGGAGCGCATCGAACTCACCGCCCGCAAGGAGCTCTACCTCATCCACCTGGGACGACGGCACTGGCTCGACGCCTGAACCAGGGGGGTGCCGGGCACCGGCGGAGCGTGACCATCTAAGGTGATCACATGGCTTTCGCACTCTTTCGGCGTAATCGGGCGGTCAACGGGACGGGGGATCCGGGACTGTTGCCCCCGATCGCCGAGGGCGCGGGGTTGATCAGCTGTCAGGTGCTCGACCCCATGGGCCGGCCGATGGGCGGCGCCGAGATCACCGTGTCCGACGCCCTGACGCACCACACCCAGGTGAAGGCCACCAGCGACCCCTACGGAACGTTCCTCGCGACCCTGCCCCCGGGGCAGTACACGGTGATGATCGCGGCGGACGGACTGCAGCCCTACCGAGGGACCGTGGAGATCGCGGAGGGACTCCAGTCCCCCATCGGCAAGGTGCGGTTGGCACGCTCACCCGAGCCGGCGCTGCCGCCCCCCGGGACCTGGCTCTTCGACCCGCCGCACACGGCCATCCGCTTCATCGCCAAGCACGTCGGGATGGCACATGTGCACGGCCGCTTCGACCGCTTCGAGGGCGGCATACACATCGCGGAGCGCATGGCCGACTCCCGCGTCGAGATCGCGATCGACGCCACGAGCATCAACACCGGCAACAGGACCCGGGACAACCACCTGCGCTCGGGGGACTTCCTGGACGTGGCCGCCTACCCCTGGATCCACTTCGCGAGCGACCGCTTCGTGCACGAGGGCGGCACCCGGTGGAGCGTCCAGGGCCACCTCACCATGCACGGCACCAGCCGCTCGGTGAGCCTGGACACCGACTACCTGGGCCTGGCGACCGGCGGTTACGGCGACGAGCTGCGCTGCGCCGCCCTCGCCACCGCCGAACTGCACCGCGACGACTACACCCTCAACTGGCAGAGCATGCTGGCGCGGGGCATCGCGGTGGTCGGCCCGACCATCAAGCTGGAGCTCGACATCCAGGCCATGTTCTCCAGCCACGACACCCCGACACCGCCGGAGTAGCCGCCGGGAACGCCCTCAGACCGCGGGGGACGGAGGCGTGATGACGGCGAAGACCCCGCCCTGCGGGTCGACGACCTGACCGAAGCGGCCGACCTCCGGGACGTCCGTCGCCGGGACGCGCACGATGCCGCCGGCCTGTTCGGCCCGGGCCAGCGCGGCGTCGCAGTCGGTCACCGTGAAGTACGGCAGCCAGTGCGCGCCGGCGCCCGCGGCGAGCATCTCCTCGTCCAGTTGCATGACGCCGCCGTGGGCGTCGCTCTCACCGCCGCCCGCCGGGGAGACGAGGGTGTAGACCTCGCCGGGCATCTGGGAGTCCTCGGTCCGCCAGTCGAAGACCGAGCGGTAGAAGGCCAGCGCGGCGGGGGCGTCGGCGGTGTAGAGCTCGGTCCAGTAGAGGGAACCGGGCTCGTTGACGACGTCCAGGCCCTTGTTGGCTCCGGGCTGCCACACGCAGAAGTCCGCCCCGGTCGGGTCGGCGTAGACCGCCATCCGGCCGAGGTCGAAGACGTCCATGGGGGCGAACCTCACCCGGCCGCCGGCCTGCTCGACGGCCTTGGTCGTGGCGTCGGCGTCGGCCGTCTGGAAGAACGGCTCCCAGGCCGCGGCGGTGACGCCCGGCTCGTTCTGCGGGCCGACACCGGCGACGGTGCGGTCGCCGACCCGGAACATGCCGTAGCCGCCCGCCTCCGGTCCGGCCGACTGGAAGTCCCAGCCGAAGACCTCGCGGTAGTAGGCCACCGAGGCCTCGACGTCGGGAGTGCCCAGGTCGAGCCAGTTGGGGGCGCCGGGAACGTAGTGGGTGCTGAGCATGGGTGTGCTCCTTCGACGGGGTGCGTGCCCTGGTCGTGGCCAGTCTTGCACCGGCCACTGACAATGCCCCGTGGCGCCGCGTCAGCTCCCCTGCGGCTGGCTGGTGATGACCGCGAACAGGGCGCCGAAGGGATCCGCCAGATGCGCGAAGCGGCCGACGCCCTCGGCGTGCTGGGGCGCCATGACGACGCTCCCGCCGAGCTGCCCGGCCTTGGCCACCACCGCGTCGGCGTCCTCGACCTCGAAGTAGGGCAGCCATCGCGGGACGACGCCCGCGTCCCTCATCCCGGCGGTGATCTCCACGATCCCGCCCAGCGACGCCTCGTGTCCGCCGTCCGAGGTGGACAGCACGATGTAGCTGGTGGTGCCCAGGGGCACGTCCTGCGCCTGCCACTCGAAGACCGAGCCGTAGAAGACACGGGCCGCGGCGGCGTCGGGCGCGTACAGCTCCGCCCACCCCAGGCTGCCCGGCTCGGTGACCACGTCGAGGCCCCTGGTGTCGCGCGGCTGCCACACGGCGAAGTCCGCTCCCCCGGGGTCCGTGAAGCCGGCCATGCGGCCGTTGGTGAAGACGTCGAACGGCGCGAAGCGGACCGTGCCGCCGGCCTGCTCCACCGCCTTGGCGGTGGCGTCGGCGTCGGCCGTCTGGAAGTACAGCGTCCAGGACGACCGCGCGCCCTCCTCGGTGAGCGGCCCGAAGGCGGCCACGGTCTTCCCGCCGAGGCGGAAGAAGCCGTAGCCGCCGGCCTCGGGCCCCAGCGACCTGGCGTCCCAGCCGAAGAGCCCGCTGTAGAAGGAGACCGCCGCCCCGGGGTCGGCGCTGCCGAGGTCGATCCAGTTCGGGGCGCCATTGACGTACTGGGTGGTGAGCATGGCGGCCTCCTTCGCCTGGCTGCTGCCCGGTGCCGCCGTGGTCCCGGCGTCCGTCCTCAGTGTGGCACCGGTGCCGGGCTCCCGCCGGGCGGTGTCACTTCCCCCGGGTGAACGCGTCGTACGCCTTGAGCACCTCGTCCGTCGGGCCGTCCATGCGCAGCGTGCCGTGCTCGAGCCAGATGGCGCGGTCGCAGGTGTCGCGGATGGACTTGTTGTTGTGGCTGACCAGGAAGACGGTGCCGGCCTCCTGGCGCAGCTCGCGGATACGTGCCTCGGAGCGCTTCTGGAACGAGCGGTCACCGGTGGCGAGCGCCTCGTCGATCATCAGCACGTCGTGGCTCTTGGCCGCGGCGATCGAGAAGCGCAGCCGGGCCGCCATGCCGGAGGAGTAGGTGCGCATCGGAAGGGAGATGAAATCGCCCTTCTCGTTGATCCCGGAGAAGTCCACGATGGACTCGTAGCGCTCCCTGACCTGGTCCTGCGACATGCCCATCGCGAGGCCGCCGAGCATCACGTTGCGCTCGCCGGTCAGGTCGTTCATCAGGGCGGCGTTCACGCCGAGCAGCGAGGGCTGGCCCTTGGTGTACACCTTGCCGCTCTCCGCCGGCAGCAGTCCGGCGACGGCCTTGAGCAGGGTCGACTTGCCCGAGCCGTTGGAGCCGATCAGACCGATGGACTCGCCCCGGTGGGCGGTGAAGCTGACGCCGCGCACGGCGTGCACCGTGCGGACGTTGGGGTTGCCGCCCTTGCGGCGCACCAGCCGGGACAGGGCGTTGACCGCGGTGCCGCGGCCCGAGCCCGCGCCGTGCACCCGGTACACGATGTGCAGGTCGTCGACGATCACGGTGGGAATGCGCTCAGCCACGGCCGTACCTCTCCTCAGCCTTCCAGAAGTACACGAAGCCCCCGACGCCCATGACCAGGGCCCAGCCCAGGGCGACCGCCCACACGTGCGGCGGCAGCTGCGCGGAGGTGAAACTGTCGATCAGCGCGAAGCGCATCAGGTCGATGTAGACCGCCGCCGGGTTCAGACCGAGCAGGATCTTCACGGCGTGCGGCGCGTGCGCCGCGAAGTGGCTGATGCTGTACATGACACCCGAGGCGTACATCCAGGTCCGCAGGATGAACGGCATCAGCTGCGCCAGGTCCGTCATCTTGCTGCCCAGCCGCGCCATCACCAGCGCCAGCCCCGCGTTGAACACCGACTGCAGCACCAGCGCCGGCACCGCCAGCAGCCACGACGGACCCGGAACCTCCCCGGTCATCAGCACGATCGACAGCAGCACCAGCATCGACATCAGCAACTGCTGGAGCTGCACCAGCGTGAACGCTATCGGCAGACTCGCCCGCGGGAAGTGCAGCGCCCGCACCAGCCCGAGGTTGCCCGAGATGGCGCGCACGCCCGCCATCACCGAGGACTGGGTGAAGGTGTAGACGAAGATGCCGGTGACCAGGAACGCGATGTAGTTGTCCACACCGCGGTCGGTGCCCAGCAGCAGACCGAAGATCAGGTAGTAGACGGCCGCGTTGAGCAGCGGCGTCAGCACCTGCCACAGCTGGCCCAGCCGCGCCTGGGTGTACTGTGCCGACGCGCGGGCGGTCGCGTACGAGGTGATGAAGTGCCGGCGTCCCCACAGCTGCCGCACGTAGGCGCCCAGGCTGGGCCGGGCTCCGCTGACCGAGAGGCCATACACGGCCGCCAGCTCTGCGGAAGTCGGCGCCGGCGCGCCGGGCGGCGCGGGCGCCGCTGAGGAGGACTCGATGTCAAGGCTCACGAGGGGGGCGCTTCCGTTCGGGGGGTGAGGCGCGAGGGGGTGGTTGTGCGCCGACGGAACGAGACCGTATCGTCGTTACCAGGACGTTAGACCACACGAGCGCTGGAACGCAACCGTTCCGTCCCGTCGTCGCGTAGGCTGCCGGACATGGCACCGGACACCGCACCCCCACGACGAGCCCCCGCCGGGGCCGCAGTGCTCCGAGACGATGTCACGGAGGCGATCCGAGCGGCCGTCTTCGAGGAACTCGCGGCGGTCGGCTACGGCCGCATGTCCATCGAGGGCATCGCGCGGCGGGCGGGTGTCGGCAAGGCCGCGGTCTACCGACGCTGGCGCTCCAAGCTGCCGCTCGTCCTCGACGTGGTCTCCGCCGTCGCGGCCCTCGGCGTGCCCGCGCCCGCCACGGGCAGCCTCCGGGGAGACATCCGGATGCTGCTGGAACTGACGGCACGGGCCCTGCGGCACCCCGTCGCCTCGCAGATCATCCCCGACCTCCTGGCGGAGGCGTCCCGCAACCCGGAGATCGCCGAGGCCCTGCAGACCGCGCTGCGCGACACCCAGCGCGGCATCGCCAGCACCATCGTCGACTCCGCGGTGGAACGCGGTGAGCTGCCCGCCGACACGGACCGCGAGCTCGCCCTCGACCTCATCGCCGGCCCCCTCTACTGGCGCCTGGCGGTCCTCCGCGCCCCACTCCCGCCCCGCTACCTCGACCGCCTCGCCGCCGCCACGGCGGCGGCCCTGGCCGCGTCGGCCTAGTCCGACCGGCCGCGGGGACCACCCGAGCACGGGACCGTTTACTTTATCGGTCAATCCACAATCGTGTTACGCTTCCGGCGTGGTTCGGCTCGAAGAGGCGACCTCACCTTCACGCCCTCGAGCGCGCGACCGAGATCCGGTTCGCGGCACGACGGGCCCCCGCCGCCACGACCGCGGCGGACCCGCCGGGCCCGGCAAGGCCCCGGCCGGGACCTTCGCATCATCGACCGGGCCCGCCCCGGGCGAGCCTCCGCGAGGACGCCCCCGTGGAGGCGACGCGCGCCCCGGACCGACCCCGGACAGGCTCCGGCTCACCTCGCGCGAGCCGGGTTTCCGTCTGCCGCGATTCTGTATTGATTAATCCAGAAAGGGTATTCATGGAACTGCACCTCAAGGACAAGGTCGCCGTCGTCACCGGAGCCAGCAAGGGCATCGGCCTGGCGGTAGTGGAGGCGATGGCCCGCGAAGGCGTCCGCGTCGTCGCCGGCAGCCGCAACTCCACGCCCGAACTCGACGCGCTGGCCGACGCCTACGACGTCACGGTCGTACCCGTCGACCTGGCGACCCTGGAGGGGGCCGAGACCCTGGCCCGCCGCGCCGTGGAGCGCCACGACCGGATCGACATCCTCGTCAACAACGTCGGCGCCGCCGAGCCCCGCACCGGGTTCCTGGAGGTCGGCGACGCCGACTGGCAGCGCATCTTCGACCTCACCTTCTTCAGCGCCGTCCGTGTCAGCCGCGCCGTACTTCCCCACCTGGTCGACGCCGGAGGCGCGGCGATCGTCAACATCGGTTCCATCAACGCCCGGACGCCCTTCCCGATGGTGGTGGACTACTCGGCGGCCAAGGCCGCGATGACCAACCTGAGCAAGTCGCTGTCCGAGGAGTTCGCCCCGAAGGGCGTCCGCGTCAACGCGATCTCCCCCGGCCCGGTCCGCACCCCGTTCTGGACGGCCCCGGGCGCCTTCGCGGACGCCACCGCCGCAGCCGCCGGCACCACGGCCCAGGAGGCGCTGGACGTCGTGGTGCCGCAGAGCATGGGCATCACCTCGGGCCGGATCACCGAGCCGCAGGAGGTCGCCGACCTCGTCCTCTTCCTGGCCTCGCCGGTGGCGGGCAACATCAACGGAGCCGAGGTGCTCATCGACGGCGGTCAGATCAAGACCCTCTGAACGCCCCGGCCGGCCCGGCCCCGGGACAGCGGCCGAGTCCACCCTCCGGATCGGCGTCGCGGGGCCCACCGCGACCCCCGAGCCGACCCCCGAGCCGACCCGGTCGACGACACCGCCGACCGCCCCCGCGCGCACGCGCGCGGGCGGCGCACGCGGCGCGCCGCGATACGGGACCGCGGCACATGACCAACCCCGAGAATCCGTTGTGAAGCGAGTGGAGACACGCATGACCGCCGACGAACCGATCACCCCTGAGCCGATCCTCCAGCTGGGCCTGGGGTTCATGGCCTCGAAGACCCTGCTGAGCGCGGTGGAGTTGGGGATATTCACCGTGTTGGCGCGCGGCGGCCGGGATCGCGCGTCCCTTGCGGGCGAAGTGGGCCTCCATCCGAGGTCGTCCGCGGATTTCCTGGACGGCCTCGTGTCACTGGGCCTGCTGAACCGTGACGACGACGGCGTCTACCACAACGGCCCCGCGGCAGACGTCTTCCTGGACCGGGCCAAGCCCTCCTACGTCGGCGGAATCCTGGACATGGCCAACGCCCGCCTCTTCGGCTTCTGGGACAACCTCACCGATGCCCTGCGCACCGGCGTCCAGCAGAACGAGGTCACGCACAGCGGGGCCCCCTTCTTCGCGACGCTGAGCCAAGACCCCGTCGCGTGGCGGAACTTCCTCAACGGCATGAACGGCGTCAGCACGCCCCTCGCCGGCGCGCTCGCCGCCGACTTCGACTGGACCGGCCGCCGGCACGTGGCCGATCTCGGCGGCGCGCTGGGCGCCGTACCCGCCGCGGTGCTGCGATCCCACCCCGAGATGACCGGCACCGTCTTCGAACTGCCGCCGGTGCGACCCGTGTTCGAGGAGTTCGCCGCCGCCCACGGCCTGGCGGACCGCCTGTCCTTCCACGGCGGCGACTTCTTCTCCGACCCCCTTCCGCCGGCCGACGTCTACGTCATGGGGCAGATCCTCCACGACTGGAATCTCGAGCAGCGCCGGTTCCTGCTCCGCAAGGCCCATGACGCCCTCCCCGAGGGCGGAACGCTGATCGTGTACGACGCCATGATCGACGACGACCGGCGCCACAACACCTACGGCTTCATGGTCTCGCTGAACATGCTCATCGACACCGAGGGCGGTTCCGAGTACACCGTCGCGGACGCGACCCGGTGGCTGAGGGAGGCCGGCTTCTCCGAGACGAACGCCCGTCCCCTCATCGGCGGCTACACGGCCGTCTACGCCACCAAGTGATCCGGCTGCGAAACCGCCGTTCAGCGCGCTCTCGGCGGTGAGGGCGGCCGGGTGCCGGGCTCCAGGTAGACCTGGCCCAGGGGACTGCGGCGCAGTCGCCGGACGTCGAGGTCCGTGATCGGCGGGGCCGGGTCCGCGGCGGCCCGATCGCGGGCCGCGGCGCGCCTGATCGCCGCGGCCGCGGCGTCGGCTGCTTCCGCGGTGTCGTCGATGACGAAGTAGTGCCATGTCTCGCCGGTCCGGGTCGCCCGGAAGCGCAGGCCCACGAGCCACTGGTCCGCGGGGACCGGCGTGGACAGCCGGTCGGTGGTGACGCGCATGCGTGCTCCTGTCGTCACATCGGCCACTCGGCCACTCGGCCGCCGAGGCCGGGTGGCACCCGGCCGGGACCGCCCGCCGGCTCTGTGCGGCCGGCGGGCGGCGGGCGGCGGGCGGCGGGCGGCGACCCGGTCAGATCGTGGACGCGTCGATCACGAAGCGGTAGCGCACGTCCCCGGTGAGGATCCTCCGGAAGGCCTCGTTGATCTCGTCGGCCCGGATCAGCTCGATCTCCGCGCCGAAGCCGTGCCCGCGATGCCGCCGATCAGCGAACCGGCGATGGTCCTGCGGCCGGTGATCACGGAGAAGAGGTCCAGGGAATCCGCTGCGTAGGACCGGGCGACCCCCTTTCCCGCGTCGGCCGCGCGACCGCGCGAGCGAGAATGGACGCATGGCCCGCAACGTCGACCTCAGCGAGTTCCTGCGCCGGTCCCGCGCCCGGATCACCCCCGAGTCGGCCCGACTGCCCGAACGGGGCGCCTACCGGCGGGTGCCGGGGCTGCGCCGGGAGGAGGTCACCCAACTGGCCGGAGTGAGCACCGACTACTACACGCGGCTGGAGCAGGGGCGGCAGATCAGTCCCTCGGCCGGGGTGCTGGAAGCGGTGGCGGCCGCGCTGCGGCTCGACACCGCGGAACGTGCCCATCTGTTCGACCTCGCCGGGCCCAGGCCCGGCACCGCCCGCCGCCGCTCGGCGCCCACCGTTCAGCGCGTCCGGCCCGGGATGCGGCGGTTCGTGACTCCTCCACTCCGTAAACGGGGTGGCTTCTCGTTACGCCGGGTTGGCGTAGCGACGGACCAGCCCGGCCCGTAGGACGTTGGTGGCTGCCACCGTGTCGGCGTGTGCGTGGTGGCCGCACGAGACGCAGTGGAACTTTTCCTGTGTGGGCCGGTTCTCCTTGGCGGTGTGCCCGCATTCGGGGCACCGTCGGGAGGTGTTGCGGGGGTCCACGGCGATGACTTCCCGTCCGGCGCTTTCAGCCTTGGCGTGCAGGATCGTCAGGAACACCCCCCATCCGGCATCAGCGATCGAGCGGTTGAGTCCGGCTTTGGCGGCGGCCCCGTTGGACAGGAAGGTGCCCGGCTGGTCGGGGTCGGGCTTCGGGGCGGGGGCCTTGCTCATGTTGCGGATCTTGAGGTCTTCGTGCGCGATGACGTCATGTGCACGGACCAGGGCGAGAGCGGTCTTGTGGGCGTGGTCGATCCGCCGGCGGCGTACCTTGCCGTGCAGTTTGGCAACCTTCTCCACGGCCCGCTGGTGGTTGGCGGTACGGTCCTTGGCCTTGCGGCGCGGGAATCGGGACAGAGCTTGTTGCGCGGCTTCGAGTTTCGCGGATGCCTGTCGCCCGTGACGCGGGCTGGGAACGAAGTCGCCGTTGGAGTCGGCGAGGAAGTTGGCTACGCCCAGGTCGATACCGACCACGCTGCCGGTAGGCGGCAGCGGGTCGGGCTGGTCCTGTTCGGCGGTGAGCACGACGAACCACTTGCGGCCCTCGCGCTTGACGCTGATCGTCTTGACCTTGCCGAGCACGGGCCGGTGCTGGTGCACCTTGACGCATCCCACACCCTGAAACCGGACGCGGGTGACCGGGTCGTGCGGGGTGGCGTCCCAGCGGCAGCCGTCCCCGTCCTTGGGGAAGTCCACCGTGTCGAACCAGTTCACGCCCCGATACCGCGGGTATCCGGGCGTCTCGCCGGACTTGACGCGGCGGAAGAACGCGGCAAACGCCTTGTCGAGCCGTCGCAGCGTCGCCTGCTGGCTGGAGAAGGACCAGCGGCCCTGACGCTCCGGGTCGAATGCCCGGATGTCCTTGAGCTGCGCGGACTGCACCCCGTACGTGATGTTCGTCTTCGACACGTGCCGGTAGGCGTCACGGCGTTCCTGCAAGGCTCCGTTGTAGAGGGAGCAGTGATCTCGCAGCATCTCACCAAGTGCGGCGGCCTGGCCCACGGTGGGCCGCATGAGGAACTTGTACGCACGGATCATCCGGCCCACCCCCTTCCCGGTCAGCTCACATCGGCACACTACGCTTGGTTCATGTCACCACGCTGGGAACCAAACTCCGATGTGCGGCGCGGCCGGCACGTAGTTTACGACCTACACGTACACTTGGTGTTCGTTACCAAATATCGGCGTAACGTCTTCGACGACGCGATGCTGACGCGCTGCGAAGAGATCATGCGCAACATCTGCACCGACTTCGACGCGGACCTGATCGAGTTCAACGGCGGAGAGGATCACGTGCACCTGCTGGTGCACTACCCGCCGAAGGTCGCCCTGTCCAGCCTCGTGAACAGCCTCAAGGGCGTCAGCTCGCGCTACCTGCGCGCCGAGTTCACCGACCGCGTGAACCGGGCCACCATGCACGGACGCTTCTGGTCCGGCTCCTACTTCGCCGGGTCATGCGGCGGTGCACCGCTCCAAGTGGTCAAGGACTACATCGAGAACCAGAAGCGGCCGAACTGAACGCGGCTATCGTCGTAGAGCGTTCCGGAGCGATTCTCCGGCGCTCCGCGCCGCAGGACTCAGGATCGGATTCCCTCCCCGCCTGAAGGCGGGGATTCCCTCCGAAGAAAAGGGATGGACTCCTTCGTCGACCAGGCCGCCTTCATCCTCGGGCGCCGCACCGACGTCCTGGCCACCAACCACCTGGCCCGGGCCCTGCTGGCCGATTTCGACGCCATGCCCGCACGCGAGCGGAACCTCACCCGCTGGATCCTGCTGGACGAGGCCGCCCACGCGCTGTACCCGGACTGGGAGCAGGTCGCGGAGGAGATGACCGCCACCTTGCGGCTCGATGCCGGCCGTCACCCCGAGGACACCCGCACCGCCGAACTGGTCGGCGAACTCGCGATGAAGAGCGACCACTTCCGCCGCTGGTGGGCCGACCACAAGGTGTTCGACCGCACCCACGGGACCAAGCGTCACCACCACCCCGTCGTCGGCGATCTGAGCGTCGACTACCAGGCGTTCACGATGCCGGGCGAGCCCGACCAGACCCTTTTCGTGTACCTGCCGGCACAGGACCAGGTCTCGCGGGACGCCTGGAAGCTGCTCGCCAGCTGGAGTGCCGGGGAGCCGGCGGGACGACGGGACACGGGCGGCCGCGACGGCGCTCCCGCGCCTGCCGGGAACACCCCCGGGTTCGACCGGCGTTCGGCCTGAGACCGGGGCCGGTTCGCGTCGACGGCTTCACCGGCACCCGCATCCGCGTCCGCGTCCGGCGGCCGTGCGGGGCGGGATCAGCCGCGGGGGACGGCGAAGTCGTCGAGGCGGGCGCGTTCCGGGGCCAGCGAGGACCAGGGGCCGGGCCAGTCGAGGACGGCGACGGCGGAGGTCGGGAACTTGTCCGCCGCGCGGCGCAGGGCATCGGCACGGGCCTCGCCCGTCAGCCGGAGGACGAGGTCCTGGACGCCCGGGTTGTGGGCGACGACCAGGAGAACCCCGGCGTCGTCCGGGGCTTCGCGTACGACGTCGAGCAGGGCGCGGGCGGTCGCCGCGTAGACCCGCTCGTCGAGGCGCACCGGCGGCGGTTGTCCGCCCAGCCCGCCGACGGCGAGTTCCCACGTCTCCCGGGCGCGCCGGGCGGTCGAGCAGATCACCAGGTCGGGCCGGTGCCCGCCCTCGCGCAGCCAGCGGCCGACGGCGGGGGCGTCGCGCCGTCCCCGCGGGCCGAGCGGGCGGTCGTGGTCGGGGACGTCCGGCGGCCACGCCGACTTGGCGTGCCTGAGCACGATCAGCCGTCGGCGCGCCTCCGCGCGGCGCCTCACGGCCTCACCCCGCCGACCTCGCGCGTCAGTTCCAGCGCGAGCACGCGGTCCGCGTGGGCGAACGTCTCGAAGCGGGATCCGTCCGGCAGGGCGGTCTCCGCCGCCAGCCGGTCGAGGGCGGCCAGGTATGCCGCGGTGTCCAGATCCGCGGCCAGCGCCGCCTGGAGGCGTTCGACGTATTCCGCGCACATCGGCTTGGACGGCGACTCGGCCCAGCGGGCCACGGCCCGGCGCCACTGCCCGAGCCGCGCGTCCGCCGCCTCCAGGGCCCTGGGGCTCAGTTCCGCCGGGGCCCGGCGGTCCAGGCCGAGCAGCGCGAGCCGTACGGCGGGCCCGGCGGGCGCCTCGTCCGGGTGGGCCGTCCCGACGTCGAGGCGGGGGCCGCCGGTCTCGGTGCCCGTCGCCGCGACATGGACCCGGGCCCGGCCGGCCAGCGCCTCCTCGGCCTCGCCTGCGCTGTCGCCGCGCGCCGCCGCGGGCCCGATGCCCAGCGCGGAGGCGGCCGCGTCCAGCGCGGGGTCTGCCGGGCCCACCACCGCGACCAGCACCTGCCCGCCGTAGCTCTCGGCCGTGCGGGCCAGCACGTCCGCCACCAGGAGCACCCGCAGCGCCGTCGTCCCGCCCACGGCACCGGTGTGGGCCAGCACCCGCAGCGGAGCGCGCCGCCCCGGGTCCAGTTCCACGGGTTCGCCGCTCCTGCCGTCCACGATGCGCAACACGCCTCCGAATCTAACCCGTACGGCTCACCGGCGCAGGTGCCCGCACCGGGTGACGGGGTCTCGCGCGGCACTCGGGCGCAAGGGGTACGACGCGCCGCCCGGTGGGCCCGGCAGGACCGCCGGCCGCCCGACGGGGGCACCCCCGCGCGCCCGAGTACCTCCGTCGCGGCGGAGGATGGGCCGCCGGGCAGGCCCGGACGGCGTCGGAGGCCGTGCCGTCCCGGAACCAGCCGGTGCGGGTCGTTTGCGCCGGGGGGACCCCCACCAACGCTCGCGGTTTACGTCAACGTCGTTCGGCGCCAGGTCCGCCGCTCGTCTCCCCCAGCCTTCGGCCAGGGGGAGCACCCCGCCACACCCCCTCCCTCCCCCAGCTACCGCTGGGAGGTGCCCCCATGGGGCGCATGACGGTCCGGTGGGGGGTGAGTGAGGCACTTGGGGCGGCCCCGGACCGCTTTCTGACCCCCGCCGGCCGTTGGTCGCCGCACGATACGGAGGGGCGGGGGAGTTGGGGGCACCCCCGGCCGAAGGCTGGGGGAGGGTGGGCGTTCCGGACGCTGACGTGTATGTGTTGTGCGGCATCCGGGGTCCGACTTGGCCCCCCGACATGCACATGAATATGCGGTCCAGGATGCCCAGCCCCGGAGGCCCCGCCCCCGGCCCACCACACACGCGCGCAGGCCCGCACCAACCGCGCCGGGCAATAGGGAGGGCGGGCGGGGGACAGCCCGCCGCAGGCGCGGAGGCTGGGGGAGTGCGCCGGCGCGCCACCGACCCCACACGTACGCGGCGAGGCGGTCACTGACCGCGCCGGATGGGGGTCCCCCCGGCCGAAGGCCGGGGGGAGGGCGGGCGGCGGGGAAACCGCCCGCCGCGGGCGCGAACAACCCGCACACGACAACGAACCGCACGCGGCGACACGGGCAGCCCGGCGCAGCCGCCGGTCAGTCGTCCTCGGCGGACGCCGAGGTGTCGCGGTCGGGGCCCTGCGCGCGGACGCGCTGGACGTGTTCCAGCGATTCCCGCAGGTCGCCGAGCCAGGCATCGGTGTTGCGCTGGACGAGGCGGACGCACCAGGCGAGGGCGTCGCTGCGGCTGCGGGCGACGCCGCCCGCGACGAGGGTGTCGAGCACCTGTCGCTCGGGCTGGCGGAGCCGGGTCATGACGGGGGCGGAGACGGTGGTGTACATGGCCCGGCGGCCGCCGCACTCCACGCCCCAGGAGACCTTGCGGCCGAAGCGGCCCTCGGCCTCGCGGGCCACGGCGACGCGGTCCTCGCGGGTGCGTTCCCGGAACTCGGCGATCCGCCCGTCCAGCGCGGCCTCGCGTTCGACCCGGGACGCGTCCGCGCCGACGGCGGGCTCCGGGATGCGGCCGACAACGGTGATCTCCTCCCGGTCGACGACCACGTCCACGAGCGCCTCGAACAACCCTTCGGGGAGCCGCCCGGCCAGCCAGCCGCGCAGCGCCTCCTTCTGCTCGCCTGTAATCATGTAATCAACATTACGCCTCGAATTTCCGAGGGCAAAGGGCCCGTGAAACCCGCGTCCGAGCCGTCGCGCTGTCCCCTGCCGCGTCCTACAGTTGCGCGTATCAGAGCAGAACGGGGGATTCGCCACACGGCGCCTCTGGGAGGGCATATGACCCGCATCTCGGTGAAGGTGGACGGCACGGCCTACGAGGACGAGGTGGAGCCCCGCCTCCTGCTCGTCCATTACCTGCGGGACCGGCTCGGTCTGACCGGTACCCCCGTCGGGTGCGACACCACGAACTGCGGTGCCTGCACGGTGGACCTCGACGGGAAGAGCGTGAAGAGCTGCTCCGTGCTCGCCGTGCAGGCCGACGGCGGCGAGGTGACGACGATCCAGGGCCTCGCCTCCGCCGACGGCACGTGGCACCCGCTGCAGAAGGCGTTCCACGAGCAGCACGCCCTGCAGTGCGGGTTCTGCACCCCGGGCATGATCATGGCCGCCCGCGACCTGCTGCGGGAGAACCCCGACCCCACGCCGGAGGAGGTTCGCGAGGGCCTGGAGGGCAACCTGTGCCGCTGCACGGGCTATATGAACATCGTGCGCGCCGTGCTCGCGGCCGCCGCCGAGGAACGCAGGCACCACGCCCCCGAACCCGGCGCCCTGGCCGAGCACGCCGAGCCGAGCACGGCCGGAAGCGGGGCACCGGTATGACCGACCAGCTCACCGGACGCGAGCCCGAGGTCGGCCGCGCCCGGGTCCGCAAGGAGGACGCCCGGCTGGTGACCGGCCGGACCAACTGGACCGACAACATCACCGTCCCGGGCCTGCTGCACCTCGCGATCCTGCGCAGCCCCATGGCGCACGCCCGCATCGAGCGGATCGACGTCACGCCCGCCCTGGAGCGGCCCGGGGTCGTCGCCGCCTACACCGGCCGCGACCTGGCCGAGGGGCTCGGCTCACTGCCCTGCGCCTGGCCCGTCACCGAGGACATCGTGCTCCCCGAGCACCCGCCGGTCGCCGTGGACGAGGTCCGCCACACCGGCGACCCGGTCGCCGTCGTCGTCGCCCGCGACCGCTACGCGGCCGCCGACGCTCTGGAGGCGATCGACGTCGACTACGAGCCGCTGCCCCCGGTCCTCGACATGGAGGCGGCGCTCGCCGAGGGCGCCCCGCTGGTCCACGCCGACAAGGGCACCAACCGCTGCTACACCTGGCCGCTGGCCACCGGCGAGGACTACGCGACCGTGCGCGAGCGTGCCGACGTGGTGCTGCGCCGGCGCTTCGTGCAGCAGCGGCTCATCCCCAACGCCATGGAACCGCGGGCCGTCGTGGCGGTCCCGCCGGACACCTCGGACCAGTACACCCTGTACTCCGCCACGCAGATCCCGCACATCGTGCGTGTGATGATGGCCGTCGTCACCGGCATCCCCGAGCACCGGCTCCGGGTCGTCGCGCCGGACGTGGGCGGCGGCTTCGGCTCCAAGCTCCAGGTGTACGGCGAGGAGGCGATCGGCCTGGCCGTCGCCCGCAAGCTCGGCCGCCCCGTGAAGTGGACGGAGTCCCGGTCCGAGGGGTACCTGGCCACCCACCACGGCCGCGACCAGATCCAGGACCTCGAACTCGCCGCGACGCGCGAGGGGAAGCTGCTCGGCCTGAAGGTGGACCTGCTCGCCGACATGGGCGCGTATCTGATGATCGTGACGCCGGGCGTCCCGCTGCTCGGGGCGTTCATGTTCCCCGGCATCTACAAGATGGACGCCTACGACTTCACCTGCACGGGCGTGTTCACCACCAAGACCCCCACCGACGCCTACCGCGGGGCGGGCCGCCCAGAGGCCACCTTCGCGATCGAGCGCATGATGGACGAGCTCGCCGCCGAACTGGACATGGACCCGGTGGAGCTGCGCCGCCGCAACTGGATCGGCCACGACGAGTTCCCGTACACCACCATCGGCGGACTGACCTACGACAGTGGGAACTACGAGTCGGCGACGGACAAGGCGCTCGCCCTCTTCGGCTACGACGACCTCCGCTCCGAGCAGCGCAAGCGCGAGGAGCGCGGCGACCAGGTGCGGCTCGGCATCGGCGTGTCGACGTACACGGAGATGTGCGGGCTCGCGCCCAGCCGGATCCTGCGCGACCTGCGGTACGGGGCCGGCGGCTGGGAAGCGGCGTCCATCCGCATGCTCCCCACCGGCAAGGTCGAGGTGCTGACCGGCACCAGCCCGCACGGGCAGGGCCATGTGACGAGTTGGAGCCAGATCGCGTCCGACGTGCTGGGCGTGCCCTTCGAGGACGTCGAGGTGCTGCACGGCGACACGCGCACGGTGCCGCAGGGCATGGACACCTACGGCTCCCGCTCGCTGGTGGTCGGCGGGGTGGCCGTGCACCGGGCCGCGCGGAAGGTGGTGGACAAGGCCCGCAAGGTCGCCGCGCACCTGCTGGAGGCGAGCGAGGACGACCTGGACTTCGCGAACGGCGTCTTCTCCGTGAAGGGCTCGCCGGAGGCGCGCAAGACCATCCAGGAGGTGGCGTTCGCGACGTTCACCTCGCACGACCTGCCCGACGGACTGGAACCGACGATCAACGCCGAGCATGTGGAGGACCCGGAGGCCTTCTCCTATCCGCACGGCACGCATCTGTGCGCGGTGGAGGTGGACACCGAGACCGGCCGGGTGCGGATCCGCAGCTACGTGTGCGTGGACGACGTCGGAAAGGTCGTCAACCCGATGATCGTGGAGGGCCAGGTGCACGGCGGACTCGCGCAGGGCATCGCCCAGGCGCTGTTCGAGGAGGCGGTGTACGACGAGGAGGGCAACCTGGTCTCCGGCACCATGGCCGACTACCTGGTGCCCAGCGCGGCCGACCTGCCCGACTTCCTCACCGACCGCACCGAGACGCCGGCGACCACCAACCCGCTGGGCGTCAAGGGCGTCGGCGAGGCCGGGACGATCGCCTCGACCCCCGCGGTGGTCAACGCCGTGGTCGACGCCCTGCGGCCGCTGGGCGTCGCGGACGTGCCGATGCCGTGCACGCCGGAACGGATCTGGCGGGCCCTGCGCGAGGCGCGGTCCGCCCGGCCGGAGGAGGGCAGCTCATGATTCCCGCGTCGTTCGACTACGCCAGGCCCCGCAGCGTGGAGGAGGCCGTGGGGCAGCTCGCGCTCGCCGGGGACGAGGCGAAGGTGCTCGCCGGCGGCCAGAGCCTGCTGCCGATCCTGCGGCTGCGGCTCGCCTTCCCCGAACTCGTCGTGGACGTCGGCCGGATCCCCGCTCTGCGCGGGGTCCGGGTCGACGGGGACGCCCTCGTCATCGGCGCCCTGACCTCGCACCACGACGTCGTGCACGACCCGCTGGTGCGGCGGCACGCCGGGCTGCTGGCCGCCGCCACGGCCACGGTGGCGGATCCGGCGGTGCGTCACCGCGGCACGATCGGCGGCGCCCTCGCCCACGCGGACCCTGCCGGGGACGTGCCCGCGGCGGTCCTCGCCTTGGACGCCGAACTGGTCGCCCAGGGCCCGGACGGGCGGCGCGTGATCCCGGCCCGGGAGTTCTTCACCGACTATCTGGAAACCGCGCTGCGGCCCGACGAACTGCTGGTGGAAGTGCGCGTGCCCAAGAGCGATGCCTGGGGCTTCCACTACGAGAAGTTCCAGCTCAGCGCCCAGGCCTGGGCGGTGGTGGGAGTGGCCGCGCTGGTGCGGCGCGACGACGGCCGCATTGTCGAGTCACGCATCGGCCTGTCGAACATGGGGCCCACCCCGGTGCGGGCCACCGCCTGCGAGGCGGCCCTCGCGGGGGCCGACGCCGTAACGGAGGCGGTTGCCGCGGCCGCGGACGGCGCGGCGGAGGGCACCCGTCCCGCCTCCGACCTGTCGGCCTCCGCCGAGTACCGGGAGCACCTGGCGAGGGTGCTCACCCGCAGGGCGGTCCTGGCCGCGGCGGATCTGTCATGAGGAGCGGACGCAGCACATGACCGGGTCGGCGCGCGGGATCCCGCCGGGGTGGTCCGCCCCGGCGGGCCCCGCCTGCGGGCCGCTTCCCGTGACGACGGCACGCGCCGGGGCGGTGGGACCCCACGGCCCCGGCGCCCCGGCGCCCGGCGCCCCGCCCCGCGATGCCGCCCTGCCCGGCATTGCCGCCCCGGCCCGCGATGCCGCCCCGGCCACCGCCGCCGGGCTCCCGGGACAGACCGAGGGGCCGCTCCCGGGGATCGCGGGCCCGGAGCAGCTGCGGACGCGTCTGGAGGAGACCGGATACCTGGTCGACGACGGCCTCGCCGTCGCCTGCTACCTGGCGCTGACGCTGCACCGCCCGATCTTCTGCGAGGGCGACGCGGGCGTCGGCAAGACCGCGCTGGCGCACGCCCTCGCGGAGGCGCTCGGCGCCCCGCTGATCCGGCTCCAGTGCTACGAGGGCATCGACGCGTCGCAGGCGCTGTACGACTGGGACTTCCCACGGCAGTTGCTGCACCTGCGGGCGGCCGAGGCGGCGGGCGTCAGCGACCCGGAGGCCCTGGAGGGCGAGCTGTACAGCCGGCGGTTCCTGCTGGCGCGGCCGCTGCTGCGGGCCCTGGAGACCAGTCCCTCGGTACTGCTCGTCGACGAGATCGACCGCGCGGACGACGAGTTCGAGGCCTTCCTGCTGGAGCTGCTGTCGGAGTACTCGGTCACCGTCCCCGAACTGGGCACCCTGCGGGCGCAGTCGCCGCCCGTGGTGGTGCTGACGTCCAACCGGACCCGCGAGGTGCACGACGCGCTGAAGCGGCGCTGCCTCTACCACTGGTTCGAGCACCCCGCCTTCGAGCGGGAACTGGCGATCGTACGGCGCAGGCAGCCGCAGGTGGCGGCCCGGCTCGCGGCGCAGGTGACGGCGGTGGTGCAACTGCTGCGGGAACAGGACCTGGTGCGGCCGCCCGGGGTGGCGGAGACCATCGACTGGGCGGAGGCGCTGGCCGCGCTGGGGGCCACGGAGCTCGACGCGGACCTCGCGATGACCACCCTCGGCTCGGTGCTGAAGTACCGCGAGGACGCGGAGCGGGCGCGCTCGCTGGATCTGTCGGAGATCCTCGCCGCGCGGGCGGGCGGATCCCGGTGAGCACGGTGGACACGGTCACGGCGGACGGTACGGCGGGGGTGGTGGGCTTCGCCCGCGCCCTGCGGGCCGCCGGGGTGCCGGCCGGTCCCGACCGGGTGGCGGCGTTCCTGGCAGCGCTCGGCCGGCTCGATCCGGCGCTGCGCCGCGATGTGTACTGGGCGGGGCGGCTGACGCTGTGCGGCGGCCCCGACGACCTGGAGCGCTACGACCGGGTCTTCGCCGCCTTCTTCGGCGGTGACCGGCCGCCGCCCCGCCGGGTGCGGCCGGCCGTCCGCCCGCTGCGCCCGCCCGCGGTGCCGCGGGCCGTGCCGGGAGAGCGTGCGGCCGACGGGGAGGAGGGCGCCGGGCCCACCGCGACCGCGCTCGCCAGTGCGACGGAGGTGCTGCGGCACCGCGACATGGCCGCCCTGACCCCGGCCGAGCGCGCCCAACTCCACCGGTTGCTGGCGGTGTTCGCCCTGGATGGCGAGCCGCGCCGCACTTCCCGGCGGCGTCCGGCGCGCCACGGCGACGTGGATCCGCGGCGCACCGTACGGGAGTTGTTGCGCCGTGGCGGAGAACCGGCCGTACTGCTGCGGCGGGCTCCGGCCCGCAAGCCGCGCCGGGTGGTGCTGCTGCTGGACGTCAGCGGGTCGATGGCCCCGTACGCGGAAGCGCTGCTGCGGTTCGCGCACGCCGCCGCGCACGGTTCGCGCGGCCGCACCCCCACCGAGGTGTTCACCCTGGGCACCCGGCTGACCCGGGTCACCCGGGAGATGGCGCGCCGGGACCCCGACGCGGCGATGGCCGCGGTCGGGGCGGCGGTGCCCGACTGGAGCGGCGGAACCCGGCTCGGCGAGACGCTGCGGGCGTTCCTGGACCGCTGGGGGGCGCGGGGGACGGCACGCGGCGCGGTGGTCGTCCTGCTGTCGGACGGCTGGGAGCGCGGCGACCCCGCCCTGCTCGCCGCGCAGATGCGGCGGCTGTCCCGGCTGGCGCACCGCGTGGTGTGGGCCAATCCGCGCAAGGCCAGGCCGGGTTACGCCCCGCTGGCGGCGGGGATGGCGGCCGCGCTGCCGAGCGTGGACGCCTTCGTGGAGGGGCACAGTCTGGGCGCGCTGGAACGTCTGGCCGCCGTGGTGAGAGGAGCCGACGGTGCGTGAGATCCTTCCGGCGCTGAGCCGCTGGTACGCCTCGGGAACCCCCTTCGGACTGGCCACGGTCGTGGCGGTCAGCCGCAGCGCACCGCGCGGGCCGGGCGCGGCGATGGCGGTGGGGCCGGACGACGAAGTCGTCGGCAGTGTCTCCGGGGGCTGCGTGGAGGGCGCGGTCTTCGAACTGGCCAAGGAGGTCGTCGAGTCGGGCGAGTCCCGGCTGCACACCTTCGGCTACAGCGACGCCGACGCCTTCGAGGTCGGCCTGACCTGCGGCGGGGAGATCACCCTGTTGGTCCGGCCGGTGTCGCCCGCCACCGACGCGGGCTTCGGCGAGGTCGCGGCCTCCGTGGCGGAGCACCGTCCGGTGGTCTCCGCGACCGTGCTGGACGGACCGGCGCCGCGCGGCGCCGCGCTCGCGGTCTGGCCGGACCGGGTCGCGGGCACGCTCGGCTCCGAGGGCCTGGACGCGGCGGTCACCGACGACGCGCGCGGTGAACTCGCCCAGGGCGCGACCGGGCAGCGCCACTACGGCGCGCACGGCGAGCGGCGCGAGGACGACGTGACCGTGTTCCTGCAGTCCTTCGCCCCACCGCCGCGGATGCTGGTGTTCGGCGCGATCGACTTCGCGGCGGCGGTGGCGCGGATCGGGCTCTTCCTCGGCTACCGGGTGACCGTCTGCGACGCGCGTCCGGTGTTCGCGACCCCGAAGCGCTTCCCCGAGGGCGTGGAGGTCGTCGTCGACTGGCCGCACCGCTATCTGAGCGGCACGGAGACCGACGACCGCACGGTGGTGTGCGTCCTCACCCACGACCCCAAGTTCGACGTTCCGCTGCTGGAGGTCGCGCTGCGCCGCCCCGCCGCGTACATCGGCGTCATGGGCAGCCGGCGGACCCACGACGACCGGTTGAAGCGGCTGCGCGACACGACGCTGGGTCCGGCCGAACTGACCCGGCTGCGCTCGCCGATCGGGCTGGACCTGGGCGCGCGCACCCCCGAGGAGGTCGCGGTGTCGATCGCCGCCGAGATCATCGCGCTGCGCTGGGGCGGCAGCGGCACCCCGCTGTCGGGCACGGCCGGCGCGATCCACCCTCCGGTCCTCAGGCCGGTGTGAGGAGGAGATCATGGAGCTGCACCACGAGTTCGGCGTCCCCGTCCCGGTGGAGGACGCCTGGCGGGCGCTGCTGGACATCGAGCGCGTCGCACCGTGCATGCCGGGTGCGACCGTGGAGGAGTACGACGGTGAGACCGTGACCGGCGCGGTGAAGGTGAAGGTCGGCCCGGTGACCGTGACGTACCACGGCACGGCGGTCTTCGAGGAGCGGGACGGTACCGCGCACCGCGTCGTACTGGCGGCCCGCGGCAAGGAGCTCCGGGGGCAGGGCACGGCGCGGGCCACGGTGACCGGCACCCTGACGGAGAAGGACGGCGCCACGGTGGTGTCGGTGACGACCGACCTCTCGGTGACCGGACGGCCCGCCCAGTTCGGGCGGGGTGTGATGGCGGAGGTCGGCGACCGCATCATCGGGCAGTTCGCCGAGTGCCTGGCCGGGCGGCTGGCCGCGCCGCAGCGCCCTGCCGGGAGCGAGGAAGCCGCCGAGGACGCCTCCGAGCACGCAGCCGAGGACGCGCCTCCCGTGCCGCCGGGTCATGCGGACGAGCCGATCGACCTGCTCAGGGTCGCCGGCGCCCCGGTCGCGAAACGCGCCGCGGTGGCGGGGCTGCTGGCCGCCGCCGTCGGCGCGGCGGTCGTCGTCATCCTGCAGCGCCGCCGCCGCTGACGGACGGGCAGGGGGCCGCGGGGCCGCGCGATTCGGTCGAGCGTGTGGGGTGGTGTGGGTGGTGCTGCCGGTGCCGCCGGTGTTCGGCTGTCCCGGCGTCTCGCTCCCTTCGGTCGCACAGCGGCTGGCTGCGGAGGGGAGGGTGGGGCGGGCCCTCGTCGGGCGTGTGCGGGCGGGTGAGTGGCCGGGGTTCAGGCGCCGGAGCGGGGTGCCTTTCCGCCGGTTGAGGTCTCGTCGCCGTCCGCGGGTATAGATGACCGCTTCCACGCCTACTGCCGGTGGTGGGCGCGCCCGCCGTAACCGGCGTCTGCGGCTGATTCGAGGTGCTGTCGAGGGGTCTGCGGGAGATCGGGCTCTGTTTCGCCGACATATTCGGCGAAACAGAGCCCGATCTCGTAAATCGACCTGCCGAACCCATGTCCTGTCGGGGAATTACCCGCAGACGCCGGTGACGGCGGGCGCGCCACCCACGGACGGTGGGCGTCGCAACCAGCCATCTATACCCGCGGACGGAAACGAGACAGCCAGCACGGGAGAGGAATCCCGCTCCGGCGCCTGAACCCCGACCACGAACCCACCCGCACACCGCCACGAGGGCCCCGCCCCCCACCCTCCCCTCCGCAGCCCGCCGCCTTGCGACCGAAGGGAGCGAGACGAACCCGCACCCACCCACCGGCGTCTAGCCCCGGGGCTGCAGAACCGTGCGACGGGCTGCGGTCCGGGGATGCATCATGCGGCGTCACCTCTGGCGCCGGGGCGGGGTTCAGAAGTTGATCATGTGCCCTGCCAGGCCGTGGATCGCCTCCTGCACCGCTTCGCTGAGCGTGGGGTGACCGTGGACGTTCCGGGCCAGTTCGGCGGCCGTCAGGTCCCACTTCTGGGCGAGCGTCAGCTCCGGCAGCAGCTCGGTGACCTCGGGGCCGATCAGGTGGCCGCCCAGGAGCTCGCCGTACTTGCCGTCGCTGATGAGCTTCACGAAGCCGCTCGCGTCGCCCAGACCGTGCGCCTTGCCGTTGGCGGTGAAGGGGAACTTGGCCACCCGCACGTCGAAGCCGCGCTCGCGCGCCTGGGCCTCCGTCCATCCGAAGCTGGCGATCTGCGGCTGGCAGAAGGTGACCCGCGGGATCATCACGTAGTCCAGCGACATCGTCTCGGCGCTCGCGATGGTCTCCGCCGCGACCACGCCCATGGCCTCGGCGGCGTGCGCGAGCATCAGCTTCGCGGTGACGTCGCCGATGGCGTAGATGTGCGGGACGCTGGTGCGGCAGTACTCGTCGATGTCGATGGCACCGCGCTCGGTGAGCCGGACCCCGGTCTGCTCCAGGCCGTAGCCGGAGATCCGCGGCTGGAAGCCGATCGCCTGGAGCACCTTGTCGGCCTGGAGGGTCTGCCGCTGGCCGCCGGTGGTCACCATGACCTTGACCGAGTCGCCGGAGTCGTTGATCGCCTCGACCCGGGTCGAGGTGAGCACGTCGATGCCCAGTTTGCGGTACTGGCGGGAGAGTTCGGCCGACACCTCCTCGTCCTCCAGCGGGACGAGCCGGTCGAGGAACTCGACGAGGGTCACCTTCACCCCGTAGTTGTGCAGGACGTAGGCGAACTCGACGCCGATCGCCCCGGCCCCCGCGATGAGCATGCTCCGCGGGAGCGTGTCCGTCATGATCTGCTCCTCGTACGTCACAACCCGCTCGCTGAGCGAGGTGCCGGGGAGGAGCCTGGTGGTGGCGCCGGTGGCGATGATGCAGTGGTCGAAGGTGACGGTCTCGCTGCCGCCCGAACCGTGGGCGACGTGCAGGGTGCGGTCGTCGGTGAAGGTGCCGTGGCCCTCGAACTTCGTGATGTCGTTCTTCTTCATCAGGAAGTGGACGCCCTTGACCCGGCCGTCGGCGACCTTGCGGCTGCGCGCGAACGCCTCGCGGTAGTCGAAGGCGACCTCGCCGTTCACCCGGATGCCGAAGGTCTTGGCCTCCTTGGTGAAGATGTGGGCCAGTTCGGCGTTGCGCAGCAGGGCCTTGGACGGGATGCAGCCGACGTTGAGGCAGACCCCGCCCCAGTAGCGTTCCTCGACGATCGCCGTGCGCAGGCCCAGCTGGGCGGCCCTGATGGCGGCGACATACCCCCCGGGCCCCGCGCCCAGGACGACGACGTCAAAGTGTGTGCTCATGCGGCGACCCCTGTGTGGACCACGGTGCGGAAGCTCGAGCGGGCCGGACTGTCCCGCCGCCCACGATCACGCGCCCGGGGCGGCCGCGCAACACGGAGGCGGCCCTCGCGCGGCCGCGGACCCGGCTTCCCGGCATCGTGTCGCAGCTGCCGCAAGAGGACCAAGGTCCCGTACGCGAAGGACCGGACAACGGCCGAAAGACCGAGGTCAGGCCGCAGTGCGCCGCCTACGGTGGGGGCTGATCCGCATGCCCGGCATGCGGCGGCCGGCCCCAGGAGGTATGCACCGTGGCACCGACGATCCGCCCGACCCGCGCCCTCGGAGCCCTCGCGGCGGTGACCCTCGCCGGAGCCACGCTGGCCGCCTGTGGCACGCAGCACGTGATGCAGAGCACCGGTGCCGCGGCCTCGGGGCCGTCCGCCCGGGCCACCGTGTCCCCCGGACCCGTGCCCGCGCCCGCCGCGACGCCCTCGAGGACGGCCGCCGCGCCGTCGGCCGCCCCGTCGTCCGGCACCCCGGGCGCGACCGCAGCCTCCCCGCCCGCGGCGCACCACGGCGGTGGCGTGACGCATCCCGCACACACGCCGGCCCCCTCCCACACCGCGCGGCCGCCCCACGGCACGGCGGCCCACGGTTCGCCGGCCCGCGTCCCGGTCCGCGGGGCGGCCGTGACGGCCCGCTCGATCCAACATGGCGTCGAGGCTCCGGGCCGGGCCGTGGCCCTGACCTTCGACGACGGCCCGGACCCGGTGTGGACCCCGAAGATCCTCGAGGTCCTCGCCCGCCACCACGCCAAGGCCACGTTCTGCGAGATAGGCCCGAACGCCCGGGCCCATCCCGGCCTGGTGCGCGAGATCGCCGCGGCCGGCCACCGTCTGTGCGACCACTCCGTCCACCACGACGAGGCGCAGAGCCACAAGTCCGAGGAGTACAACCGCCACGAGATACTCGACGCCCGGAACGAGATCTCCCGCGCCGCGGGCACCGGCGACACGCCGCTGTGGTACTACCGTGCGCCCGGCGGCGACTTCTCCCCCGCGATCCGCGCCATCGCCGCCGACCACGGCCTGCGCCCGCTCGGCTGGACCGTCGACTCCGAGGACTGGCGGCGCCCCGGCGCCGACGCCATCGTCTCGACCGTGAACTCCGAGCTCAGGCCCGGCGCCATCGTGCTCATGCACGACGGGGGCGGCGACCGGGCCCAGACCGTACAGGCGTTGGAGACGCTGCTCGACCGGCTCGACGCGGCCGGCTACACCTACACCTTCCCCGCGCGCTGAGGCCACGCCCCGGCGGCGCCGCGGCCCCGCGGCGGGCCGGATCGCGCCGCTCGCGCGCCCGTCGCACCATGAGCACATGGCAACCGGCACCGCCATCGCCGCCGGGACCGTGGTGAACCTGCGGGACCTGGGCGGCATCCCGCTGGCCCGCGCCGGTCCGGGGCGCGCCGTCCGGGCAGGGGCGGTGCTGCGATCCGGCCGGCTCGACCGGTACGACCCCGCGACCGATCCCGGCGTGGCGGACCTGGGCATCCGGACCGTGGTCGACCTGCGCACCGCCGAGGAGCGTGCCGCGGCTCCCGACGTGCTGCCCGCGGGCGCCCGGCTCTTCGTCGCCGACGTCTTCGGCGACACCCCGCGGATGGCACCGGCCCGGCTGAAGGAGCTGCTCGCCGACCCCGCGGGGGCCCACCGGGAGCTGGACTCGGGGCGGGCCGAGGACGTGATGGCCGAGGCGTACCGCCGCATGGTGCGCTCCCCGCACGCGTGTTCGGCGTACTGCGCGCTGCTGGAGACCGCGGCCGACCCCGTGGCCCGGCCGGTGCTCTTCCACTGCACGGCGGGCAAGGACCGTACGGGCTGGGCGAGCGCCCTGCTGCTGATGCTGCTGGGGGCCGGCCCGGCCGAGGTCCGCGAGGAGTTCCTGTCGGTGAACGCGGCGGTGCAGGCCGCCTACAGCCCCCACCTGCGGCGCTTCGTGGAGTCCGGGGGCGATCCGGAGGTCGCCGCCGCGATCCTCGAGGTACGGCCGCGCTACCTCGAGGCGGCGCTCGCAGCGGTCGCGGAAGGCTGGGGCGACGTCGACGGGTACGTCCGGCACGGGCTGCGGCTGCCCGATTCCGCGGTGGCCCGGCTGCGCGAGGGCCTGGTCGAGGAGGTCTGAGCGGAGCGCGTGACACGCCTTCTTCTCACACCGCGTGACGATTCCCTGCACACGGGCTGCGCCGGGGCCCCGGAGGCGGTGTAATGACCACGTGGTCAGCGACGGCGCGAAAGGACGCAGAGTTCGGGCGCTGTCCGCCGAGCTCGCGCTCAAAACGCTCCGATCCGACCTCGGCCACTCCGCGCGCCTGCGGTCGGTCATCGAACAGGCGCTGGTCTTCACCGGTGCGACCCACGTCGCCGTGTACGCGCCCGCGGAGACCGGTGGGCGGTTGTGCCTGGTCGCCTCGGCCGGGGTGCCGCGCGCCCTGCACGGGCTGCGCCAGAGCTATCCGACGGACGGCGACTCCCCCATGGCCGTCGCCGTCCGCCAGGACCGGCCGGTCCGCGCGGGGCTCGCGGAGGTCGCCCAGCCTGCCGGGAACGGCGGCTCGGCGCCGCTGGAGGGCTCGCTCGTCGCCCTGCCGCTGCGGGCGGACCACGTGTGCGTCGGCTGCCTGGTGGCGGTCACGGACGACCCCGACGGCTTTGAGCCCGAGGAGCGGCAGACCCTGGAGCTGTTCGCCGCGGCGATCGGCCACCCCGGTCCCGCTCCCGGCGACGAGTGCGGCGAGACCGATCCGGTGGCCGGGGCGGAGTCCCGGGGCAGCGGGTTCACCCTCGACATGGACACCGGCTGGATCAGCGTGGGCGACGACGTGCTCGAGCTGTTCGGCATGGAGCCGGCGCGGTTCGACGGCCGGGTGGAGACCCTGCTCGCGCTCACCGTTCCCGAGGACCTGCCCGCGCTGATGTCGGTGGTCGAGGCGGGGCACATGGCGACCGGCGACCGGGAGCTGGAGTTCCGCATCCGAAGACCGTCCGGTGAGCTCCGCTGGCTGCGGCTGCGCGGCCGGGTGCTGTTCGCCCCGGACGGCCGCCCGGTACGGCTGCTGGGCACGGTCGGGGACGCCTCGCGGATGCGGGCCGGGGTCAACGACGTGGGACGGGTGCAGCAGCTGGCCGCCGACCTGGCCAACGCCTCGACCGTACGGGAGGTCAGCACGGTCGTGGTGGGGGCGCTGCGCGGACCGCTGAACGCCGATCGGATCGCGCTCGCCGAACTGGAGAACGACCGGCTCGTGGTCACCGTCCTCGACCCTGCGGCGCCCTCCGCGTGGCCCGAGGTGTGGCGCACCGAATGGCGTTCGGAATGGCCGGACGCGCCGATCCGCGCCATGCCCACCCTGGCGGCCGCGCTGCGCGAGGGCCGGATCGGTTTCTGGCCGGCCGGGGCGCCGCTGGAGTCCACGCTGGCCGGTGTGGGTCCCGGAGGGCTCGCGGTGCTGCCGCTGCCCGCGGCCGGACGGGTCGTCGGATGCTGTCTGATCGGCTGGGACCGGCCGCACGAGTTCGGCGCGGACGAGCGGGCGGTGCTGACCGCCGCGGCCGGCCTGATAGGCCAGGCGCTGGTCCGCGTACGGGCCTTCGACGCCGAGCACGAGCTGGTCGGCACCCTCCAGCGCACCCTGCTGCCGCGCCGGCTCCCGGTGCTCCCGGGCGGGGTCGCGGTCGCCCGGTATCTGCCGACGACCGGCGGCCTCGAGGTCGGCGGCGACTGGTACGACGTCATACCCCTGCACGACCACCACGTGGCGCTGGTCATCGGCGACGTCCAGGGGCACAACGCCGGGGCCGCCACGCTCATGGGCCAGATGCGCACCGCGATCCGCGCCTACGCCGTCGAGGGCCACTCCCCCGATGTCGTCGTCTCCCACGCCAACCGCCTGCTCATGGGCATGGAGACGGATCTCTTCGCGACCTGCTGCTACGTCAGCATCGACATGGAGGAGGGCAGTGCCTGGTGCGTCCGCGCCGGGCATCTGCCCCCGGTGCTGCGGCTGCCCGACGGCACCACGCGGACGGTGGAGGGGGACGGCGGACCGCCGCTGGGGGTGATCGACGACGCGGACTTCCCGTTGATCCCGCTGCGGCTGCAGAACGGGACGGTCCTGGCGTTGACCACGGACGGCCTGGTGGAGTCCGCCGAACTCCCCCTGGACGAGGGCATCGGGCGGTTGTCGCGCGACCTAGCCGACGCCGACCCCTCCCACCTGGGGCGGATGGCCGACGCCCTGCTCGGCGCGGCGACCCGCAACGACGACGTGGCGCTGCTGCTCATGCGCTACGACGGCATGGCGATCAAGCCCGTGCGCGAGAGCTGGACGGTGTGGCGGCTGCCGGACGCCGCCTCGCACGCCCGCCGCTTCACCTCCCGGACGTTGCGGTCGTGGGGGCTGAGCGCGGACGCCGACACCGTGCTGCTGGTCGTCTCGGAGCTGGTCACCAACGCCCTGGTGCACACCGACGGCCAGGTGCGGATGGACCTCACGCTCACCGGGGACCGGTTGCGGATCGCCGTCGGCGACGCCTCGCCGCGGACGCCGGTCAAGCCGGCCATCGTCAACTGGCACGACACGGGCGGCCGCGGCATCCTCCTCGTCGAGGCGATGTCGGCGGCCTGGGGGACGATGCCGCTGAGCGGCGGCAAGCAGGTGTGGTGCGAGGTCCCGGTCCACCCGCCGCACGTCCCGCCGTCCTCGTGACGGCGGTGTGACGGCGGTGAACCGGCGGTGGGCGCCCACCACGACGCGGTGACGGAGCCGTTCTCGTCCCGGACGGGAGCGCCGCGGCCGCGGCGTCAGCGGTCCGTGCGCTCGCCCCGGCGTTCCGCCGGGTGCGGCTGCACGCCGGTCATCAGGATGTCCATGCCGCGCCTTGTCGTGGCCAGGACGACACGGTCGCCCGCGCGCAGGACCCGGCCGGGGGCGGGACGCCAGTCGAGACCGGGCGGCCGGTCCAGCCGGATGCCGGCCAGGGTGTCCGCGGAGGAGGACACCCGAGCCGCGCCGGCCGACCCGACGGCCAGCAGCCGCCACTCGTTCGCCCGGAACGCCTCGTACACCGAACGCCCCTCCAGTTCCGGGTGCCCGGCGACGTCGACGACGGTGAACAGCAGCGAGCCCCGCTCGACCGGCATGATGCCCAGTACGTGACGGCCCATCATCGCGGCGGCGAAGGACGGGGCGGCAAGCGCCGAGACGCTGCGGCTGCGCGTGAGAGCGTCAGGGTAGGACGCCCGCAGGGTGCGCTGGACGGTGGCGGCGAAGTCGTCGTTGTACAGGCGCATGACCACGCGGACATCGGGATTGGCCTCGCGGGCCGCCATCGCGATGTCGAGGTTCTCTCCGTCGTCCCGGGTGAGCACGAGCAGCGATCTGCTCTGTCCGATGCGCGCCCGGTCGAGGACTCCCGGTACTCCGGCGTCCTCCAGCAGCAGCGGGACTCCGAGCTCGCGGGCGAGAGCCACACCCCGCGCGTGGGGATTCCGTTCCACCGCGACGACCTCGTGGTCGGTCGTGTGCAGCTGGGCCAGCACCCGGGTGCCGATCTTGCCGAGACCGACCAGGACGATGTGGCCGGCCAGTTCGTCGTGGGGTGGGTGGCCGACGGAGGCCCTGCGGAAGGCCTCGGTGGCATTGAGAGTGGCGGCGACGACGAGGGGCAGCACGGCCAGGCCCACGAATCCGGCGATGAGCTGGAGGACGCGGCGGGCCACCGAATCGCCCGTGGCGGGGTCGCCCATGGTGAAGATGTCCAGCAGGGGCAGATACACGTTCTTCCACCACGGGTGTTCGTCCGCGAACAGCGCCGTGGCGGCCGAGAGGCCGAGCACCACCGCGGCCAGGACCCGGAAGACGGCGCTCACCTCACGGGAGAGGAAGACCCTCCACGGCAGGTGTGCCAGGTGGGACCCCAGCCAGCTCCCGACGCGGCTGCGGCGCTCGCGTGCGGCCGGTTCCGGCGCGTGGTGGTGCGTCACCTCCTCGAGCATCAGCCGGCCGTGGGTGAACTGCCGGTGGTAGGCCGTGTAGGTGTCCGGCAGCAGTTGCGTGCCGCCCTCGCCCGGGGTCTCCGGGCTGTCCTCGCTGCCCGGGTCGTCCTGGTCCGCGCCGGACAGCACGGCGAGTGTGGCCAGGTCCCTCGTATGGCCCGGTGTGCCCGCGGACCGGACGACGCCGCGGAAGACCTTCCCCTCGACCTGCAGGGTGTGTCCATGGCCGACGGCGGCGGCCGCCACCAGTTCCGGTACGGCGGTGTCGGCGTCCGAGAGCACCGTGGTGGACGCGGCCAGGTCCGGATCGTCGCCGCCGTCCCGGCCGGCCAGAACGGCGGCCGCCCGGTCCAGCAGGTGCTCCAGGTGGCGTCCCCGCTCCCGGTTGAACATGCGGATGACCAGGCGTATCGAGGGGTTGAGGCTGCGTGCCAGCAGCGCGGCGGTCACGTTGACCTGGTCGTCGCCGTAGGCGAGGGCGAGGGCCGCGGCACGATCGACGCCCGCCGCCAGGAGGGTCTGCTCGTCCGGGCGCGCCGCCACGAGCAGTTCGATCGGCGACCGCGGATCGCGGTGCAACGAGGCGATCTCCGCGCCGTACTCGTCGCGCTGGGACGGCAGGACGACGGTCACCGCCTCACCGCACACCCCGTCCAGTTCCACGGCGAGCCGATGGGTGAGACTGTCGTCGCCGCAGATCACCATATGCTGGGGTCGCTGCCCAACTTGCCTTGAATCAGAGCTGGTTGACCTCACACCACTGAAGCATGGCGATTCGGGGAGGGCTGGTTCCCCGTCGTTGCGGGATGAGGCGACAAAATCCCGTCAATGTCCGGCCCGGCGCCTCGGAGCGTGTCAGAGATGCGTCAGGGTACGCGCGGCGACCTTGCCCCCGTCCCTGGAGACGGCTTCCATGGGGTCCGTGAACAGCGCCTGGCTCCTCCTCGACCGGCCGCCCCATCCCGATGGGCTGCCGTGTCGTTCGCCGCGCTGTCCGGAACCGCTCGCGTCCGCCTGTCGCTGACGCCGGCGCGTCACCCCTTGCCGTCAGGGCGCCGGGAACCCGTTCCCGGCGCCTGTCGGCTTGTCACCTCTTCTCCTCCCCCGCATGCCGCGCGCCCCTTGATCGTGGGCGCGGCGTGCCCCGAACCCGGATGGGACCATGCCTGACTCCGCCCCCTCCTCCCGTACGGTCCTCGTGACCGGAGCCATCTCCGGTATCGGCTACGAGACGGCCCGCCAACTCGCTGAAGGGGGTGCCACCGTGCTGATGCACGGCCGCACCACCGAAGAGGCCCTGGCGGCGGCCGACCGCCTCATCGCCACGGTCGGCGTCGATGCCCGCCGCCTCCACCCCTACGGTGCCGACTTCACCCACCTCGACGAGGTCGAGGCCCTGGCCCGTGAAGTGGGCGAGCGGCATCCGCACCTGGACGTCCTCGTCAACAACGCCGGAATCGCCGCACCGGAACGGCACACCATCACCGACGACGGGAACGAGATCGCATTCCAGGTCAACTTCCTCGCCCACTATCTGCTGACCTGCCTGCTGGAGCCGGCGCTCACCAGCGAACCGGGGGGCCGGGTCGTGAACGTGTCCTCGTCCCTGCACCGCACGGCTTCGATCCAGTGGGGGGATCCCCACCGCGCTCGCCGCTACTCCAGGGTCGCCGCCTACGCCCAGTCCCAGCTCGCCCTCACCGTCTTCGCCGCCGACCCGCGCGTCACCGCGGTCTCCGTTCACCCCGGGGTATGTGACACGGCCCTGCTGCCGTTGTACGCCCACGAGGGAGTCACCGCCGCCGAGGGCGCCACCTACGTGGCCCGCCTGTGCGACCCGACGGTCGAGATCGTCAACGGCGCCTATTACGACCGTGCCGAACGCGTCGACCCCGCGCCCGCGGCCACGGAGGACCGTACCGTCCGGCGACTCAACAAGCTGGCGGATCTGCTGGTCGGCAACCGCGCCGCTTGAACGCTGTGCCATCAGGGGCGCCGGTGCCGCCTTCGGCGCAGGCACTCCCGGTCCTGTCCGTGCCGCCCGGATCGCGGCGGCACGGACAGGACGGTGGCACGGACGGGTGGCACGGCGGGCGTTTCCGTGCCCATGCCCTGCCTTGACGGCGGCACCGTGCGGGCCCGCCGCCGGGCCGCCGCGGAGCCGACGTCCCCGGCACGATCGTGAAGCCGCATGCCCACGGTGTCATCCGCCCTGCGGACGCGCGCTCGCGCGTCACGGGCGGAGCCCGAGGGCCACGGGCGACCCCACCCGAACACGTCCCGCCCAATGCGATGACCGGCCAGCGCCGCACGCCACCGGACGCGCACCGTCTCCGACCCCGCGGTCCCCCACGCGAAGAGCGGCACCGCTCTCCCGTCACGCCCCTGCCCGGGGCGGATGACCGTGTCCTGCCGGCGGCCCCCACCCCCACGGTCGCGCGGCGCCTCGTCCCGCGCGAGCGGTGCCGGCTGGGACATCGTCCCGGTCCGATCGGCGCCATCCGAGAGCTTCTCCGGTGGCGATCCGGAAGCTCCGCGCCTGCTGTCCGACGAGGGATCCGGGCCGGTGCTCCAACCGTGACCTGCAGCACCTCTTCCCGACATGCCGACCAGTCGGTATCGTGCGGCCACCCCGGGGCACGCGACGCCCCGGCGTACACCGGTCGAACCTGCCCGTCCCTCCACCGCGCCCGCACACCCCCCGCCACGCAATCCGCTTGGAGCCGCGCGATGACGTACCACGGCGACACCTGGCACCACCGGCAGCCGCCGCCAGCGGCACCACCACCGCGACCACCCGCGCGGCCCACCGGGCCGCCCCACGCACCGCGCGGCGCTCGGTGGACCCGGCGGCACTGCGCGTGCGGCAGCGGGCGGCCCTGGACGGAGCGGCCCGGTGAACCAGTTGGCGGCCGACTGCGGCTCGGGGGCGCACGACCTGTTCGGGCCCGCGACGCGCGGCGGACGGGCCGCACCGCGGACGGAGTTGGCGGTGGCCCGGTGGGCGGCGGCGGGAGTCGGCGCGGAAGCGGCGACGTCGGCCGCCCCGGTGCGGGACCGGAACGTGGCGGTCATGACCACGACGGCGCCGGCGATCGGGGCCTCCGCGGTCGCGCCCGCCCTCACGTACGCGCTGTTCCGGCGGGGCTTCGGCCGCACCGGACTGCTCGCCACTCTGTACGGCGGAACGGCCTGCGCCCCGCTGCCGACGGTGTTCTCCACGGCGGGGTCGGGCGGTCCCACCGCGCTCTTCCCGGGCCGCGACTTCCACTGGTTCCCCTTGCGGACCGCCGGGTTGGCGTCCATCCCCTTCGGCTTCCTCGCCGGCCGGCCGGGCAGCCGCTACGACCGGAGGCGCCGGGACGGGACGGCCGCCGAGAGCAGGCGCCGCCACGAGGCGGGCGAGGCGCGGCTGCCCGCGGGCGCCGGCTGACCCAACTCCCCGCCACCGGGGGCTTGTCAGGGCTTCGGGCAGGGGTCACCCTCAGTCGGAACCGAATCCGATTCGGATTCGGTCCGGCTGCGGAAGACCTCTCCGACCGGCAGGCCACCGCGCGCGAGCGGCCCGGCGGCGTCCCGACCCGACCACCTCGCCGGCGTGTCACCTCGACGCCTCGCCGCCGCCCCGCGCATCCGACCCCCGCCCCCTCGTCCCGTACCACCCCGCCGAACTCCCCAAGGAAGGGTGACTGGTGGAAAGCCTCCTGCGCATCGACGGACTCGGGGTCTCCTTCGGAGGCCTGTCCGCACTCGATGCCGTGTCCCTGTCGGTCCGGCCGGGCGAAGTGCTCGGCGTCATCGGGCCCAACGGGGCCGGAAAGACGACCCTGTTCAACGCGGTGTGCGGCTTCGTCCGCCCGGCCGCCGGGACACTGCACTGGCAGGACCGGGCCCTGCCCTGGCCCCGCCCGCACCAACTGGCCCGGCTGGGCATCGCCAGGACCCTCCAGGGCCTGGGCCTGTTCCCCCGGCTGACCGTGCTGGAGAACGTCATGGTCGGGGCGACCCGGCACGCGCGGGCCGGTTTCACCTCCGCGCTGCTCGGCCTGCCCCGCTCGGACCGGGACGAGCGGCTGCTGCGGCACCGGTCGCTGGCCGTGCTCCGCGACCTCGGGGTGGAGGACGCCGCCGGCCGGCTCCCGGGCGAGCTCCCCTACGGGGTGCAGAAGCAGGTCGCGCTCGCCCGGGCGCTGGTCGGCGAGCCGCGGCTGCTGCTGCTCGACGAACCGGCCTCGGGACTGTCCGAGGACGGCATGGGCGAACTGGGCGAGGTCATCGCCGGGCTGCGCGAACGGATGGCGGTGATCCTCGTGGAACACCACATGGATCTCGTCATGCGGGTCTGCGACCGGGTCCTCGTCCTCGACTTCGGCAGGGCCATCGCCTACGGCACACCGGACGAGGTGCGCGACGACCCGCTGGTGACGGAGGCGTACCTCGGCGACGAGGTCACCGGCGGGACCGAGGCGGACGCGGCGGCGTCCGGGCCCCGAGAGGAGTCCTCCCATGCTTGAGGTCCGTGAACTCGTCGTCTCCTACGGCATGGTGAAGGCCCTGGACGAGGTCTCCCTCACCGTCGGCCAGGGCAGCATCACCGCCGTGCTCGGTGCCAACGGCGCCGGCAAGACCACGCTCCTGCGCACCGTCAACGGACTCGTCCGGCCCTGCTCCGGGAGCGTCCTGCTCGACGGCACCGACATCACGCGGCTGCCCGTGGAGGAGGTCGTGCGGCTGGGTCTGGCCCATGTGCCCGAGGGGCGCGGGGTCATCACCGAACTGACCGTCCAGGACAATCTCCGGCTGGGCGGGCTGTGGCGGGACCGCCGGGAGCGTCGGCAGCGCCTGTCCGCGGGACTGGAGGAGGTGTACGCCCTCTTCCCCGCCCTGGCCGAGCGGCGGAGCAGGCTCGCGGAGACGCTCTCCGGCGGCGAGCGGCAGATGCTCGCCATCGGCCGGGCCCTGATGACCGGGCCGCGGCTGCTGCTGCTCGACGAGCCCTCGCTCGGGCTCGCTCCCCGGGTCACGGCCCAGATCCTGGCCGTCCTGCGGGAGTTGCGGGAGCGGCAGGGGCTCACCGTGCTCCTGGTGGAGCAGAACGCGCGCAGCGCCCTGTCCGTCGCGGACCACGGCGTCGTGCTGAACCTGGGGCGGGTGGTCGCGGCCGACGCGGCCGCGCGCCTCGCCACCGCGGACGACCTCCGCCACGCCTATCTGGGGTTCTGAATGTATTTCATCAATCTGACACTGGGCGGGGTGAGCAGCGGCATCGTCTACGCGGCGGTCGCGCTGGCCCTGGTGCTCATCTGGCGGGCGACCCGGATCGTCAACTTCGCCCAGGGCGGCATGCTGATGATCACCACCTTCGTCGCCCTCGGCGTGATCCACGCGACCGGCTCGTACTGGCTCGGCCTGCTGGCCGCGCTCGCCTCCGGTTTCGTCCTGGGGGCGGTGGTGGAGCGGCTGCTGGTCCGCCCGGTGGAGAACGGGCCGCCGATGAACGCGGTCATCGTCACCCTCGGGCTGCTGCTGTTCCTGCAGGCCGTGGCGGGCATGGTCTGGGGCGGCTCGCCGCGCTCCTTCCCGCCGCTGCTGGGCATCGAGGGCTTCACGGTGGGCGGCGCCAGGCTGCTGCTGTCGCCCGCGGACCTGTTCGTCATCGGCGCCGTGCTGGTGGTGATGGCCCTGCTGGTGGTGCTCTTCCGGGTCACCCCGGTCGGGCTGCGCATGCGTGCCGCGGCGTTCTCCCCCGAGGTGGCCCGCATGTTCGGGGTGCGCGTCGGGCGGGTGCTCACGCTGGGCTGGGCGCTGGCCGGGGCGGTGGGGGCGCTGGCCGGGGTCCTCGTGGCGCCGGCGACCTTCGTCGGGCCCAACCAGTTCGACGCGGTGCTGGTGTTCGGCTTCGCCGCCGCGGTCGTCGGCGGGCTGGACAGCCCGCCGGGGGCGGTGGTCGGCGGGCTCGTGGTCGGGCTGACGCTCAGCTACGTCTCCGGCTACCTGGGGTCCGAGGTCGCGCTGCTGGGCGCGCTGGCGGTGCTGATGACGGTGCTCATGATCAGGCCCAACGGCCTGTTCTCGCGTACCTCCGTGCGACGGGTGTGAGGGGTTGTTGATGACCGACACGACCGACACGACGACCCCGCTCACCGGGTCCGCCCCGGCCCGCCTCGGGGCGCGACTGCGCGGGCCGATGGACCGCACCGCGGTGCGGCACCTGGTGCCCGCGCTGGCCGGGCTGCTGGTGGTCTGCGCCGTCAGCGCCCTGCTCTCGCCGTACCAGAACCTGGAGGTCGCCACCGTCGCCACCTATGTGTGCGCGGTCGCCGGGCTGACCGTCCTGACCGGGACCAACGGCCAGATCTCGCTGGGCCACGGCGCCTTGATGGCGGTCGGCGCCTACGGGACCGGGCTCTTCCTCACCGAGCTGGGCTGGTCGCTGACCGTCTCGCTGCTGGCGGGCACGGCGGTCACGGCCGCCGTCGGCGCGCTGGTGGGCGCCGCGGCGGCGCGCCTGCAGGGCCCGTATCTCGCGGGGGCGACCCTGACCCTGGCCGTCGGGCTGCCGGCGCTGGCGAACTACCGGCACCTGACCGATCTGCTGGGCGGCGAGAACGGGCTCGTGGTGGCCTCGCCCCCGCCGCCCGAGGCGCTGGGCCCGTACTTCCCGCTGGAGCGCTGGCAGGCGTGGGTCTGCGTGCTGTGCGCCGTGGTGGTGCTGGTGTTCCTCGCCGATCTGGGGCGCAGCCGCGTCGGCCGGTCGTGGCGGGCGATCCGGGACGACGAGGTCTCCGCGGCGCTGGCCGGGATCCATGTGGCGCGGCTGCGCGTGCTCGCGTTCGTGGTCAGCGCGGCCTGCGCGGGGCTGGGCGGCGGACTGCTCGCGGTGGTCAGCTCGCTGGCCGCGCCGGGGGCGTTCCCGCTGGCGCTGTCGCTGTCCCTGCTCACCGCCGCCGTGCTCGGCGGACTGGGCAGCCTGGCCGGCGCCGTGTACGGCTCGGTGCTCCTCGTCCTGCTGCCCAACTGGACCGGGGACGTGGCGGACGCCCTGCACCTGTCCCGGGGCTTCTACGCCAACCTGCCGCTCGCCCTGTACGGCCTCGCCCTCGTCCTGTCGATGCTCCTGTTCCCGCAGGGGATCCACGGGGCCCTCACCCGTCTGGTCCGGCGGTTCCGCACCCGGGGCCCCCGTACCTGACCGCCCGTATCCCGTTCCGTGCTCCACCGACACCGCACCCGACATCCGTCCACACACCCACCGAATCCCGTTCGGTTCCAGGAGGGGTCATGAGAAGAAGTCACCGATACGGCCTGCGTCTGCGCGGAGGTGCCGCGCTGGCGGTGCTGACACTGGTGCTCAGCGCCTGTTCGGGTGGTTCCGGCAGCGGTTCGGCCGCGCCGGGCGTCACCAAGGACAGCATCGTCATCGGCAGCCACCAGCCGCTCACCGGGCCCGCGGCACCCGGCTACAGCAATGTCTCCGCGGGCGCGAAGGCGTACTTCGACCACGTCAACGCGAACGGCGGGGTCAACGGCCGGAAGATCGACTTCCGCTACAAGGACGACGGGTACAACCCGACCCAGACGGTGAAGGTCACCAAGGAACTCGTCCTCGAGGACAAGATCTTCGCCATGCTGGGCGGCCTCGGCACGCCGACCCACACCAAGGTGGTCGACTTCCTCAACAGCCGCCGCGTGCCGGACCTGTTCGTGTCCTCCGGCTGCCGCTGCTGGGACCAGCCCGACAAGCACCCGCAGACCTTCGGCTGGCAGCCCGACTACGTCGTCGAGGGCAAGATCCTCGGCCAGTACATCAAGGAGAACTTCGCGGGCAAGAAGGTGGCCTACTTCTACCAGGGCGACGACTTCGGCAAGGACGGCGTCGAGGGCCTGGACCAGTACATCCCCAAGGAGTCGGTGGTCAGCCGGCAGAGCTACCAGCCCGGCGGCACCGACATCGCCCCGCAGGTCTCGGCCATAGCCCAGTCCAAGGCGGACGTGGTGGTGCTCTTCACCATCCCGACGTACACCGCGCTGTTCAAGCTCACCTCGCTCAAGCTCCGGTACAACCCGCAGATGGTGGTGACCAACGTCGGTTCCGACCCGACCACCCTGGCGGGCCTGCTGGAGTCGTTCGCGAAGCAGGCGGGCGGCAAGGCCGACCCGGCGGCGCTCATGAACGGCATCATCACCGACACCTACATGCCGCCCACCACCGACGCCTCCAACAGCTGGATCAAGCTCTACCGCGAGATCCACGACAAGTACATCCCGAAGCTGCCCTTCGACGGCAACGTCGAGTTCGGGATGTCCATGGCCTACACCTTCGTCCAGGCACTGAAGGGCGCGGGCGAGAACCCCACGCGCGAGTCGCTGGTCAAGGCCGTGGAGAAGGGCGGCTTCACCGGGCCGGGTCTGGTGCCGTTCCGGTACAGCGCGGACTCGCACGCCGGGTACACCGGTGTCCAGATCGGCATCCTGAAGGGCACCGAGGTCGCGCTGCAGGGCACCCCGCTGGTCACGGACAACGAGAAGGGCGCCATCACCCCGTACACCACGGCGCAGCCGCAGGCCCCGGCCGACGGCATCCCGGCGTCGTAGGACACGAGGGGTAGTGTGCTGCCCCTCCAGGCAGTGGGTTCACGGCCCGACGCGACCGTGACGGACGGAAGGTCCCGGGATGGGCGACACACGCGGTGACGAGCTGCTCATCGGCGATCCCGTGGACCTCCCCACCGCCGGGAGGGCGTCCGGGCCGGCCCCGGCCCGGACGCCCTCGCGGGCGGCGACCACCCGGCAGGCGCTGCTCACGGCGGCCCGGGAGGTCTTCGGGGAGTCGGGGTACGCGGCGGCCGGCATCGCCGAGGTGGTGCGCCGCGCGGACGCCAGTGTCGGCGGCCTCTACCACCACTTCGACGGCAAGGTGGATCTCTTCCTGGCCCTGTGGGAGGAGTTCCGCACCGCGCAGGTCCACACGACGGCCCGTGCGGTGGCGCGGCTCCGCGAGAGCGGGGAGGACCGCCCCCGCGCGCTCTTCCTCACCGGCACCCGCGCCTACCTGGAGCACACCTGGGCCCGCCGGGAGATGGCCAGGCTCTTCTACACCGGCGACACCCCTCCGGGCTTCGATCTGCTGGGCCGGCAGAACCTGCGGACCTGGATCAGCCACAACGCGACGCTGCTCGGCATCACCCAGGAACGGCCGGGCGACCGCGCCCTGCTCATCGCCCTCACGACGACGATCGCCGAGATCGGGCGGGAGCTCGTCGCCTGCGGCGACGGGCGCGAGGCCGCGGACCTCACGGACACGGCGCTGGAACTGATCGGCAGGCTCTGCGACTTCGGCCTGTCGGCGGACGGGGCCGACGGCGCCGCCGACGCCGGCTGAGACCCGTGCAGCGCGCCCCGCGCCGCATCCGGTCCCGCGGGGCGGTCGCCGCGGGCTTCCCGGAGCGGGAGACCCTGCGCGTGGCGACCGGCCACGGGGCACCGCCCGCATGGCCGGCCCCGCTGTTCGCCGCGGCGGGCGCGGGCCAGGGCGTGCCCGGTTCCCCCGGCCGCCTCGTCGCCGCACGGCCGACCGCGAGCGGCCGGCCCCACGCCGCCCCTCTGCGGGCGGGCCTCGGTCGCCGGCCCGCGTGGGCGACCGGCCGACGGCGCCGGTGGCGGCCCGCCTCCTCGGGGCCGCTCCGGACGGGGAGTTCGGGGTGACCCCGGGCGCCGCCATCCCGGCGCCCCCCGTGACGGCGGTACCGGCCGTACGGCGTGGAACGGGCGCGGCGCACCGCCTCTCCCGGCTGCCCGCGGGCGGGCGACCCCCCGTCTCGGCGTTGGGCTGAACATTACCTCCGGTAAATCTGCACACCGCACACGTGGGCGACATACGTCCGCACGTCCGCACGGAGCACCCTCCCCCGCGGCGCGGGGTTTGATCCGGAGTGCCCGGTTCCGCCGCGCCCCGGGAACTCCCGGATGTGAAGGATTCGCCTCCGGGGCGTGCGAATTCCGGCACACCGGTGAAGCCTTGAATCCGAACCCAATTCGAACGCACCGGTCGGGAATTGGCCGTCCCGCCTGCTCCCATGCTTGTATCCCGTGCCGTGGCGAAGAGGTTGCCCCCCTGATGATTCGCCACACGAAATGTGTTCACACGAAGGGAAACCCCCCATGGACTTCACCTCCCAGGTTGAGACCCGCGAGATCTCCGACGCCGACCTGGACAACGTCTCCGGCGGTCTCGTGGGCGGCCTCGTGGCCAACGCCACCGGCACCGTCGAGTCGATCGCCCCGGTCGCCGGCACCGTGTCCGGTGTCGTCGGCACCGTCGAGGGCCTCTCGGGCGTCAACACCGGCGCCGTGACCGGCCTGGCCACCGGCCTGATCGCGGGTCTCTGAGACACGTGGCCCCGCGGGTCCCGGTTGCCTCCCTTCCGGGGCCCGCGGCGGCCATTGCGACATCCCGTCCCCATGGCGAGGGACACGGCTGAGGGAAGAGTTCCGTGCAGTTCCGCCAAAAGGCCCTTGCCAAGCTCCAATCACCGGAAGAACTCGATCTCCCGGTGCGTTTCGCGCGCCCGCAGGGCCGCCTCGTACTGTCCGTCGCCATTCTCGTGATGGCCGCCGCGAGTTTCTGGGCGGTCACCGGTTCCGTGGCATCGAAATTGAGCGCGCCCGGAATTATCGGCTACGGGCAGGGAAGTTACGTCCTGCAGAGCCCGGTCGCCGGACAGGTCACCCGGGTCCTCGCGGACGAAGGGGACCGACTGCCCGCCGGCGCCCCCCTGCTGAACGTCCGCACGGAGCGCGGCGACACCGTCGTCCGCACGGTGGCCGCGGGCCGGGTCGGCACGCTGGTGGCCGCCATCGGCACCGTCGTCACCGTCGGAGCGGACGTGGCGACCGTCGAACGCGTCGCCCACACCGGCGACCCTCTGACCGCGACCCTCTACATCCCGGCGTCCGGCGCGCCCTCGGTGGCGGTGGGCGCCGCGGTGGATCTCGCGGTCGAGTCCGCGCCCCAGGCACGGTACGGCGTGCTGCGCGGCCATGTGCGGGCCGTCGGCCGCACCTCCCGCACCGCCCGGCAGATCGCCGCCGACCTCGGCGACCCGGAGCTCGCCGGGCAACTCACCCGCGCGGGCCGGCCCGTGGCCGTCGTCGTGACGCTCGACACCTCGTCCCGCACCCCGAGCGGCTACCGCTGGTCCAAAGGCGAGGGACCCTCGTACGAACTGGACTCCATGACCCTGGCCACCGGCGCCGTCCACCTGGCCGCACAGCGCCCGATCGATTGGCTGCTCCCTTGACCGCGCCCGCCCGGCCCGAGCAGCGGCCGCTGCCGCCCGCCGGCCGCCGCAGACACCGCCCCGAGGCCGCCCGCCCCCGCCGGCAGCGACCGGGCCGCAGGCCGCGCGCCGTCCGCACCCCCACCGTGCTGCAGATGGAGGCGGTCGAATGCGGCGCGGCCTCGCTGGCCATGGTGCTCGGCCACCACGGCAGGCACGTCCCGCTGGAGGAGCTGCGCATCGCCTGCGGCGTGTCCCGCGACGGCTCCCGCGCCAGCAACCTGCTGAAGGCGGCCCGCGGCTACGGCCTGCGGGCCAAGGGCATGCAGATGGAGACGGCGGCCCTCGCCGAGGTGCGCGCCCCGGCCATCCTCTTCTGGGAGTTCAACCACTACGTCGTCTACGACGGTATGGGCCGCCGCCTCGGCCGCCGCGGCGTGCACGTCAACGACCCCGACAAGGGCCGCCGTTTCGTGCCCCTGGAGGACTTCGACACCAGTTTCACCGGTGTCGTGCTGACCTTCGAGCCCGGTCCGGACTTCCATCGCGGCGGCCGCAGGCCCGGCGTCCTCGGGGCGCTGCCGGCCCGGCTGCGCGGGACCAGCGGCACCATGATCGCCGCGCTGGCCGCCAGCCTCCTGCTCGTCGCGGTCGGGGCGGCGCTGCCCGCGCTCAGCCGGACGTACATCGACCTGTTCCTGATCGGCGACCAGACCTCGATGCTGGGCGTGCTGTTCGCGTCCATGGCCGTCCTGGTGGCGCTCACCGCGGCGCTCACCGCCGTCCAGCAGTCCAACCTGCTGCGCGGCCGCATCATCTCCTCCACCCTCGGCAGCGCCCGCTTCCTGCGCCACCTGCTGCGGCTGCCGGTCACCTTCTTCACCCAGCGCAACCCCGCCGACCTCGTGCAGCGCCTGCAGTCCAACGACGCGGTCGCCGAGACCCTCGCCCGCGACCTGGCCGCCGCGGCCGTGGACGGCGTCGTCGTCGTGCTCTACGCGCTGCTGATGTGGACGTACGACCCCCAGCTCACCGTCCTCGGCGTCGGGATCGCCCTGCTCAACGCCGTCGCCATGCGTGTGGTGACACGGCTGCGATCCACCCGGACGCAGAAGCTGCGCGCCGACAGCGCGCGGCTCACCAACACCTCGTACACCGGCCTGCAGCTGATCGAGACGATGAAGGCCACCGGCGGCGAGAACGGCTACTTCCGCCGCTGGGCCGGGCAGCACGCCACCACCCTGGAGGAGCAGCAGCGGCTGGGTGTACCCAGCGCCTGGCTGTCGGTCGTCGCCCCGACGCTCGCGACGCTCAACAGCGCGCTGATCCTGTGGATCGGCGGGCTGCGGGCGGTGGAGGGGCACATCTCGATCGGCCTGCTCGTCGCCTTCCAGGCCCTGGTCACCCGGTTCACCGCGCCCATCACCCGGCTCAACGGGGTCGCCGGGCGCATCCAGGACTTCGCCGCCGACGTGGTCCGGCTCAAGGACGTCGAGAACTTCCCCGTCGACTCGCTCTACGCCCGGCCCGAACCCGCGGCGAGCACCCGCCGTCTGAAGGGCCACGTCACGCTGGAGGACGTCACCTTCGGCTACAGCCCGCTCGACAAGCCGCTGCTGTCCGGCTTCTCGCTCTCCGTCGCGCCCGGCCGCCAGGTGGCGCTCGTCGGCGGCTCGGGCAGCGGGAAGTCCACCGTCTCCCGGCTCATCGCGGGTCTCTACAGCCCCTGGGAGGGCACCATCCGCATCGACGGGCAGCGCCTGGAGGACATCCCGCGCAGCGCCCTGGCCGCATCGGTCTCCTTCGTCGACCAGGACGTCTTCCTCTTCGAGGGCACCGTGCGCGACAACGTGGCGCTCTGGGACCCCTCCATCCCCGACGCGGACGTCGAGACCGCGCTGCGCGACGCCTGCCTGTACGAGGTCGTCGCCCGCCGCCCCGGCGGCGTCCACAGCCGCGTCGAACAGGACGGCCGCAACTTCTCCGGCGGGCAGCGGCAGCGACTGGAGATCGCCCGGGCCCTGGTCCGGCGGCCCAGCGTGCTGGTGCTCGACGAGGTGACCAGCGCCCTGGACGCGGAGACCGAACAGGTCATCATCGACAACCTGCGGCGCCGCGGCTGCGCCTGCGTGGTGATCGCGCACCGGCTCAGCACGGTCCGCGACAGCGACGAGATCGTGGTCCTCGACCACGGCACGGTCGTCGAGCGCGGACGGCACGAGCAGCTGATCGCGGCGGGCGGCGCCTACGCCGCACTGGTCAAGGAGCACTGAGGGTGATCCCCGTACAGCCCGGCACGTCCACCGACGATCCGGTCCTGACCGCGCTCGGCGGACTCGGCACCCCCGTGGACTGCACCGGCCTGCGCAGCCTGCCGCTGGAGGGGCCGCACGTGCTGTGGCTCGTGGTGGCCGGCGCCCTCGACCTGTTCGCGGTCGACGCGGCCCAGCAGGGCCACTGGCACTACCTCGGCCGCCTGGAACCCGGCACCCTCCTGCTCGGCCCGGTCGAGGGACCGCGGCACACCCTCGTCGGCCGTCCGCTCCAGGGCTGCTTCCTGCGCCGCGTCCCGCTGCGCGAGCTGTACCGGCCGCCGCAGGACCCCTCCGCCGACCCGTGGACGCACCAGGCCCGGTACGGCGCCGGGTACGACACCCAGGAGCTCGCCCTCAGCCTCCTCGAGCACGCCTTCGCGCTCGGCGTCGGGCGCAGCCAGCGCGTGCTGTACGAGGCCCCCCTGGACGGCCGCACGACGGAGGGGGAGCACGTCGCCGACGACGACATCCTGTGGCTGCCGGTCTCCCCGGGCAGCGTGCAGTACGGCGCCGCGTACTCCGCCGAGGCGGCCGGCGATCTGCTCGTCGACGGCACGATGTGGCAGAGCATGGTCAACCAGCAGTACCGGCTGCTGTCCACCCTGGACCGCTGGATCGAGGGCCTGGAGCGCGCCCACGAGGACCGTACGGCCGCGGGCATCAAGGCCGGCGAGGCCGTCCGCGAGCAGGCCGACCGCGATCTGCTGGACTCCATCGCCGCGTCCCGCAAGCCCGCCTCGCGTTCCGCCGCGGCCTCCGACGACACCACGTACGCCGTCTGCCGGCGGGTCGCGCAGGCCGCCGGGATCACCCTGACCCCGCCGTCCCGCGGCGGCGCCGTCAGCGACCGGACGGACCCGGTCGAGCGCGTCGCCGTCACCTCGGGCATCCGCACCCGGACGGTGCGGCTCGACGGCGCCTGGTGGCGGGAGGACATCGGGCCCCTGGTCGGCCGGCGGGCCGCCTCCGGCACCCCGGTCGCCCTGCTGTGGCGGCGCGGCGGCTACGAGGCCATCGGGGCCGGCGGCAGCAGCCGCGGCCGCGTCAGCGAGTACAACGCGGAGGACTTCGAGCGACGGGCCGTCATGCTCTACCGGCCGCTCCCCGAACGGCACGGCGGGCTGCTGCGGCTGCTCCGCTTCAGCCTCCGGGGTTCCGGGGGCGACCTGCGCAACCTGTTGCTCGCCGGCCTCGTCACCGTCGGGCTCGGCGCCCTGGTGCCCATCGCCACCGGCCAGGTGCTCGGCACCTACGTCCCCGACGCGGAGACCGGGCTCATCGTGCAGGCCGCCCTGGCCGTCGTCGTCACCGGCGTCGTGTGCGCCGTCTTCATGCTGATGCAGAACCTCACCGTGCTGCGCGTCGAGGGCCGTATCGAGGCCACGCTGCAACCCGCCGTGTGGGACCGGCTTCTTCGCCTGCCGACCGCCTTCTTCGCCGGGCGGTCCACCGGCGAACTCGCCAGTGCCGCCATGGGCATCAGCGCCATCCGCCGGGTGCTCGCCGGGGTCGGCCCTGCCGTCGTCCAGGCGACGACGGTCGGCGGCATGAGCCTGGTGCTGCTGCTCCTCCACAGCGTGCCGCTCGCGCTGGCCGCCCTGGGCATGCTCGTCGTCATCGGCGCCGTGCTCCTGGGCCTCGGCCTGTGGGAACTGCGCTGGCAGCGACGGCTGGTGGAACTCGGCAACAAGCTCAACAACGAGGCCTTCCAGACGCTGCGCGGGCTGCCCAAGCTGCGGGTGGCCGCCGCCGAGAGCTTCGCGTACGCCGCCTGGGCCCGCCGCTTCGCCCGCAGCCGCGAGCTCCAGCGGCGCGCGGGCCGCATCAAGAACATCACCACCGTCCTGAACGCGGTCTACCTGCCGCTCTGCTCTCTCATCATGTTCATGCTCCTGGCGGGCCCGGCCCGGGGCTCGCTGTCCGCCGCCGGGTTCCTCACCTTCAGCACCGCCATGACCATGCTGCTGACCTCGGTCACCCAGCTCACCGGCGCGCTGCTGTCGGCCGCGGCCGTGCTGCCGATGTACGAGCAGGTCAAGCCGGTCCTCGAGGAGGCCCCCGAGGTGCGCGGCGGCAGCACCCAACCCGGCACGCTCTCCGGCGCCATCGAGGCCCGCGACCTCTCGTTCCGCTACTCCGACGACGGCCCCCTCGTCCTCGACGACGTCTCCCTGCGGGTCGGCGCCGGCGAGTTCGTGGCGATCGTCGGCCCCAGCGGCTGCGGCAAGTCGACCCTGCTCCGCCTCCTCATCGGCTTCGACCGGCCCGCCTCGGGCAGCGTCCTCTACGACGGCCAGGACCTGGCCGCCCTCGACCAGAGTGCCGTCCGCCGCCAGTGCGGTGTCGTCCTGCAGAACGCCCAGCCCTTCACCGGGTCGATCCTCGACTGCATCTGCGGCGCCGAGGCGTACACACAGGAGGAGGCGATGGAGGCCGCGGCCATGGCCGGGCTCGCCGAGGACATCAAGCGCATGCCCATGGGCCTGCACACCATGATCGCCGGCGGCAGCACCGTCTCCGGCGGCCAGCGCCAGCGGCTTATGATCGCCCAGGCCCTCATCCGCCGACCCCGCATCCTCTTCCTCGACGAGGCCACCAGCGCCCTCGACAACGACACCCAGCGCATCGTCATCGACAGCACCCGGCGGCTGCGGGCCAGCCGGATCGTCATCGCCCACCGCCTCTCCACCGTCATGGACGCCGACCGGGTCGTCGTCATGGAGGACGGCCGCGTCGTCGAGGAGGGCCGCCCCGCCGACCTGCTGGCGCATCCCGGCGGGCGGCTGTTCGAACTGGTGCGCCGTCAGATGAGCTAGCCCGGCGGCCCGTCCGGCTCCCGGCCGGGCGGCTGCCGGCGGCCGATCCGTGGCCGGTGCCGCGGGTCCGTACTCGTTCCGTGCCCGATGAACGGACGCCCTCAGGCGGTTCCGCCGTGCGGCATCCGGATCGGCGCGATACTCACCGCTCCGCTGCCGCTGCTGGCCGGCGGCCCGGCGTACGACCGCTGCCTGCGGCGCCGCTGCCGTGAGGAGGGGCCGGGCCCACCGTCCGAGGAGGACGGCTGGACGCGTCCGGGGTACCGGTCGGCGCCCAACTCCCCCATCCGGGGGCTGATATAGCCATGCCCGGTGCTGAACCCGGATTCGGCGGCGATGTCCTGGATGGCGGTGCGGTGGAAGCCCGCCCGGGCGAAGCAGCGGGCGGCCGCGTCGAGGACCTGCGCACGCCGTGCCTGCGGACCCGGCGGGGCGGGATGTTCAGGCGCCGCTGATCGACGCGGCTCCGGCGCCCGGCAGTCCCCCGCTCGGGCTCGACGGGCTCCGCGGCCATGTCGCCCGCCACTTCGGGGTGTTGAGCGCCGCGGCCGCCGGGGTGCGCGTGGACCGCGGTCCGCCGCGTCCCGGGGACGCACTGCGCCGCGTGGAACCCCGGCCCCGGCCGCGGCGTCCAACCGCCATGACCTCCCGGAACTTCGCACGCGCCATCGTCCCCGTCGTCCCCGTCCTCCTCGTCGCCGCGGCGCTCGCGGGCTGTGACGCCGCGCCGCGCAGCGCCCCCGCGGCGGCCGTGACCAGCGCGGTCGCCACGGCCGCGACCACCGCGGCCCCGACCGCGATCCCCTTCGACCTCTACACCCACTGCGGCATCGACGAGGCCCTGGTGGGCTCGACGTACTTCGAGGCCGAGACCCCGCTCTCCGGCGGCGCCTTCAACCCGCCGCCGGGCTGGGACAACCCCGTCCAGCGCGGCACGATGACGCTGATCTCCCCGACGGAGGCCGTCTTCACCGACGCCGCGGGCCACGAGGTGCGCTTCCGGGCCCGCGTGGGGGCCCACGAGTTCAAGCGGGTGTGCATGTAGCGGCGGTGCACCTGCGCCCGGTCAGCAGTACGCGTACCAGCCGTCCCGGTAACCGTCGCGGTAGCCGCGCCGGTACTCGTTGTTCCAGCTCCCGGGGCGGTAGGAGTCCCACTGGTTCCGGCAGCGGGGACGCGAGCGGGCGTCGTAGCGGCCGTCGTCCCTGCCGTCCCGGTAGCCGCGCCAGTACCGATCGCTCGCCTGTGGCGCCAGGGTGCCCGCTGCCTGCGCCCCGACCGCGCCCGCCGTCACATGCGTGGCGGTCGCGGCCTGTGCGGGCGCCGCCGGCAGAAGCGCCAGGGCTCCCACGGCGACCGGGCCCGCGAGCAGTGCGAGAAATCGCTGTGCGCGCATGGCTGTTTCCCCTCTCGGAAACGTGCGGCTTGGCGCCTCGCCCCTGGTCGGACCCAATTCCACGGGATGTGCGCGCGATTGGGGAGCCGCGGGGCACCGGCTCGAAGGGCGGATTCCGCCCTCAAACGACCGTATCGAGCAGGGTTCGCGATGTCCAGTTATCGTCCGTTATTTGCCATATTGAACACCGTCTGTGCCCCCTCGGCCACCCTGGGACGGCCATGCGGTCGGCGCGCCGGCACGGCGACTCCCCCGACCCGATACGCCGCCGGGGACGCCCCGAGGGCGTGCCCGGCGGCGCGGCCGTCAGTTGCCGGAGGTCGCGGCCGTACGCTGATGGGGCAGCGAGATCCCGTCGCCGTGCTCCTGACGCAGCACCACGTTCCGGGTCGGGAAGGCGATCTCGATGCCCTCCTCGCGGTAGCGGCGGTGCAGGCGCTTGATGAACTCGTGCTTGATCCGGTACTGCTCGCCGTACTCCGAGGTCCGCAGGATCACGGAGAAGTCGATCCGCGACTCGCCGAAGGTGTGGAAGCGGACCACCGTCTCGTGCGTGGGGATGCCGCCCTCCACATGGGCCATGACCTCGCCCGCGACCTCGATGGTCACCCGCTCCACGTGCTCCAGGTCGTTGCCGTAGCCCACGCCCGCCTGGACGATGAGGGACATCTGCTGCTCGGGCTGGTGGAAGTTGGTGGCGATCGCGCTCGCGAGCTTGGCGTTGGGGATGATCACCAGGTTGTCCGACAGCTGGCGCACCACGGTGTTGCGCCAGTTGATGTCGACGACGTAGCCCTCCTCGCCGCTGCTCAGGCGGATGTAGTCGCCGGGCTGCACGGTCTTGGACGCCAGGATGTGGACGCCCGCGAAGAGGTTGGCGAGCGTGTCCTGGAGCGCCAGCGCGACGGCGAGACCGCCGACGCCGAGGGCGGTGATCAGGGGCGTGACGGAGATGCCCAGGGTCTGCAGCAGGACCAGGAAGCCCATCGCCATCACGGCGACGCGGGTGATGTTGACGAAGATCGTCGCGGAGGCGGCCACCCCGGACCGGGCCAGCGCCAGCGACCGCACCATCTCGGCGACCATGCGGCCCGCGGCTATGGTGGCCGCCAGGATCAGCACCGCGACGAGCACCTGGTTGACCGTCCGGTCCACGACGCGGGTCAGCGGCAGGGCCGCGGCCCCCACCCAGGCACCCGCCGCCAGCGCCGCCCACGGCACGACGGTGCGCAGGGCCGCGACGACGATGTCGTCGCCGCCCCACCTGGTGCTCCTGGCCCGCTCGCCCAGCCACTTCAGGGCCAGCCGCAGCAGCAGCCCCGCCAGGGCGCCGGCGGCGATCGCGGCACCGGCGACGATCAGATCGTGCAGCGTGAGGGCGCGGGTCACCGGTCGCCTCCCCACGTGCGTATGGATTCACCCATGGGGCGCGGGGGGTGCTGTGTCGTCACTTGTCGCCTTATCGTTCAGAAGACGTTCGGGGGAACGGCGCCGAACACACGGTGTCCCGGCGCGATCTGACACATCCTGCCGCAGGGCACGTGCCCGCCGCATACGGGCCCCCGGCGCGGCGACGGGTTCCCGCCATGGGTCGCGCGCCGGCGCCCGCGGCACGCCCTCGTGCCGAACGCGTCGCCGGGGAAACGGACTTCAGGGAACGGCCGGCCCACGCGCCGCACCCGCACCCGCGGGAGGCGAAGACACCACCGCGACCCGCGCGAGTACCACCGCCCCGGCCGTCCCGGCGACGCTCACGCCGTACGGGTGCGTCGGCCCCGCGCACGCGCCCGGGTGCGCCGCCCGGCTCGGCCACGCGGCAGGCGACCGCCCGATGCGGGCCGCAGGCGGCCGGTCCCGCCCCCACGATCCGTGGGGG
>NZ_JBEZXR010000061.1:0-55035 GCF_040638135.1 Streptomyces sp. NPDC026673
CCCGCGACGGCCGCACCGCACCGATGGGCAAGGCCCCCGCACGCGGCACATGGCGCCGCCTGCCACGACCGGCCCTCATCCTCGGCATCCCCGCCATCGCCGCCCTGGGCTGGGCACTGCCCATCCTGGGCATCACCCTCCTCGGCTTCCTGCTCCTGGACATCGCCGTCGGGCTCGTCCGACGGGCCCGAACCGCCTGACCGGGGAAGGCCGGCCCATGCGGATTTCGTGGTCGACGGCCGACACGCGGCCCGAACCCGTTTCACCGTCAGGCCCATGGCCGAGAGCGGTGGGTCGTCCTCGCGCGGATAGGTGGAAGGGCGCGGGTTCGTCTCGCTCCCTTCGGTCGCAAAGACGCCGGCTGCGGACGGGAGGGTGGGGGCGGCGCTCCTCGGCGGTGTGCGGGCCGGAGGGTGGCGGGGGTTCAGGCTCCGGAGCGGGGCCGGTTGTTCATGGGGTGCCGGTCTCGTCGCCGTCCGCGCGTATAGATGGCCGGTGGCCACGCCCACCCTTCGTGGATGGCGCACCCGCCGTAACCGGCGTCTGCGGGTAATTCCCCGACAGGACACGGGCCAGGCGGGTGGTCTGCCGAGATCGGGCTCTGTTTCACCGAAATATTCGGCGAAAGCGGGCCCGATGTCCCCCAGCCCAAAGATCGGGCTCTGTTCCGCCGACATATTCAGCGAAAGCGGACCCGATCTCTCCCAGCCCAGAGAACGGGCTCTTCCGCCATATATGTCGGTGAAAGCGAGCCCGATCTCCCACGCCCCGCCAGCACCCCGAATCAGTCGCAGACGCCGGTCACGGCGGGCGCGCCCACCACCGGGAGTAGGCGTGGAAGCGGCCATCTATACGCGCGGACGGCGACGAGACCCGCGCCGCCGGAGAGGGAACCCGCTCCGGAGCCTGAACCCCCGCCACCCACCGGCCCGCACACCGCCGAGGAGCGCCGCCCCCACCCTCCCGTCCGCAGCCGGCCGCTTTGCGACCGAAGGGAGCGGGACGGCGGGACACCCGAACCACCCGCCCGCTGGCACACCACCACACCCACCCTGGACCCCGTCGTCGACGGCCGACACGCGGCCCGGGAAGCAGCCACGGCAGACACCCCTCACCCGTGTTGAAACACCGGAACCACCGACCCCGACATGAGTACGGCCAGTGCCCCACACAGCGAGAGTGACGGACCGCCACATGACCGATGGCGCGCCTCCAGCCCCCAGCCCACAACTGGCATCCGGAACGCGCCGCGCTCCCTTGCACGCCACCGCACCCGCACCCGCACGTGCCGCACCCGCAGCGAACAATGCCCCGTCTCACGGAGGAACCGTGCGCACCGCCTGTCCCGACCTCACCCAGGGCGCGTTGACCGTCCACCCGGTACCCCCGTGCCACGCCCCACTGAGGGCCGGCCTGCACGAACTGGCCACCCCCACCAAGCCCGCCCTCCTCCACGTACCGACCCGCCTTCCCTTCCGGCCGGTTCCCCTCCTGGTCGCCTGCCACGAGGCCGGGGGCGCGCCCGGCGACATGCTCAGCCTGCTGCGCGCGGAGGCCGAACGGCGCAAGGTCCTGCTCCTCGCACCCCACGCCGACCAGGTGACCTGGGATGCCGTCGGGGAAGGGCACTTCGGCGACGACGCGGCCGGCCTCCAGTACGCCATGGCCGCCGTCTTCGGTCACTTCCCGGTCGACCGCGACCGCATCGCCATCACCGGGTTCTCCGAAGGCGCTTCCTACGCCCTCGGCCTGGGTTTGGCCAACGGCAACCTGTTCACCCGCGTGCTGGCCCACTCCCCCGGACACATCCCACCCGGGTGCCGAACCGGGCGCCCGACCATCTTCGTCTCCCACGGCCGGCGCGACACGACCCTGCCCGTCACCCGCACCAGCCGCCGCATCGTTCCCGCCCTCGAGGACGCCGGCTACCACGTCGACTACATCGAGCACGACCTGGGCCACCTCGTCCCCGACGACATCGTGTCCACGTCGGCCGAACTGCTGGGCTGAACACCGATGACTCGCCGTGCCTTCCACACCTCAACGGGACCTGCCCATGCGCTCCTTCGGCGCCGACAGCCGACCCGTCCGCCGCCGACGCCTCATCATCACCACCTTGACAGGTGATGATCGCATTGCGATCATTCGATCACCTCCTTGGCGGGTGACGCACCCAAGTGCACTCCGCCAGAAGGTCCTGCGGCTCAAGAGACCCGCGACATTCCCCATCCCCATGAAGGACACCCCATGCCGAACAGCTATACCGCCGTCGTGAACGTCACCGGCGAGGGCCGCAACGGCGGCCGTGTCCGGTCCGACGACCACCTGCTGGAGACCTCGCTGTCCCTCCCCAAGGAATTCGGCGGTGCCGGCACCGCCACCAACCCCGAACAGCTCTTCGCCGCGGGCTGGGCCGCCTGCTTCCTCGGCGCCGTTCGTCGTGCCGCCGCCGAGCGCGAGGTCAAGCTGTCCAGCACGGAGATCAACGCCGAGATCACCCTCAGCCACAGCGACGGCGAGTACTCCCTCGCCGCCGTCCTCAACCTCGAACTGGGCGGCGTCGACCAGGACATGGCCACCGAGCTCGCCAACGCCGCGCACCGGCTCTGCCCCTACTCCAAGGCCACCCGCGGCAACATCCCCGTCACCATCAACGCCACCGCCGTCTGAGCCCGCCCGAGCGGGCGCCGGCAGTCAGGGCCCCATGGACGGCCACCTGTCGGATGGGGCCCGGACGGCTGCCCGTGGGCCGGTCACCCACGCATCAGCAAGGAATGGAGTACCCGTGGATTCCGGGTCGGAACTCATCGCACTGCCCGTCTCCGACGTCGACCGCGCCAAGGCCTTCTACCAGGCGCTGGGATTCCGGCTGGACGTCGACCGCATGCACGGTGACGGGCTCCGGTCCGTCCACTTCACAGCGCCGGGCTCCACATGCTCCGTCATCCTCGGCCGGGGAACGGCCTCCGCCGCGCCCGGCTCATTCCGGGACCTGTATCTCGTCGTCTCCGATATCGAGAGGGCCCGTGCGAAGCTCGTCGGCCGGGGCATCGAGGTGAGCGAGGTGTTCCACGACACCGAAGGACGCCTCTTCCACGGTCACAAGGCCGGTGAAGTGGTCCACCACGGCGCCGGCCGCAGCCGGGGGGCCGGACTGCGCCCGGCCACCCGCGCCGCCTACGGCTCCTACGCCACCTTCAGCGACCCGGACGGCAATGGCTGGGTACTGGAGGAGGTCAACAACCGTGCCCCCGGGAGTTGACACCCCGCCAGTGGGCCTTCTGCGGCACGATGCCCGCTCCCGGGAGTTGGACGGCGACGTGGCCTATCCGGCCCTACCGGCCTGCCGAGCCGAGTGCGCGGCGCGCACTCTCTCCCACAGGGCGGTGCGTTCCGCGGGCTCGATCTCGGCCAAGGTGATGCCGAAGGTATCGGCCAGGACGCCGAACCACTCGTCGGCGGTGCCGAGTTCCCGCTGCACGCGGCCGGTGCCGTCGGTGGTGCTCAGCAGGCAGCCCCGAAGCTGGTCGAAACCGTCCGCACGCCGGCGTACCACCGCGGCGGTCCGGACGAACTGCGAGTCCGGCGAAGTGGACATCACCGCATGGCACTCGGCGAAGTCCCCCGGTGCGGCGGGCGCCAAGGTGAAGTCCATGCCCACGAACGCCCCACGCTCGTCGTTGTCGAACCGCCAGCCGCCAGGCTCAACCTGCGACGGCCGCAGATGGTAGGTGAAGGGCCCCTGCCGGTAGCTGCCCGCACGCAGGGGAATCGGCTCGTACGGGGCCTCACCGAAGCCGACGTCGGCGACCCAGGTCTGGCCCTCGCAGTCCACGGTGAGCGCGAGGTGGCCGCCGGTGGCACCGGGCGGCTGCGAGCCGGCGTCCGAATGGACCCCGCCACGATGCCAGGTGACGTCGTAGCCCAGTGCCGTCAACAGAGTGGCGAAGGCGCCGTTGAGGTGGAAGCAGTACCCGCCGCGCCCACGCAGGATCCTGGCTATCGACTCGTGGGGGTCGACGGTCGTCGGCCGGCCCAGGTGGATCTCCAGGGTCTCCCAGGGCACCCGCTCCACATGGGCCCTGTGCAGAGCCCGCAGTTCGGCGGCCGAGGGTTTGCGGTGCCTGTCGGGAGTGACGCCGAGGCGCAGCAAATAGGGTGCGACGAAGGATTCGGAAGGCATGGCGGAAATGTGACCTCAGGCTGATTGCATCAACGTTTCACGAGCGGCCCGAGAGGCCCCGGCGGGCGGGGTTGTATGGCCGGACGACGCCACTGCCGGGCATGCGGGAATGCCGACGGCGTCGGCCTGGCGGAGTGATTTCGATCATGCGCGGCAGGGATCGGCGAGCAGACGGCAATCGCAATGGAAACGGGGACTCTCAATTAAGAGCATATGCCCCTATAGGAAGCGGGGCAAGGCCCTCCCGGTTCGACCGGCCATCACTCCGCCACACCTCCCGACTTTGCGAGCCTCACACTAGGAGCATATGCTCATAAGTGGGGCTGACAGCAGCCCCAAGGGGTCGGGACGGCAGGTCCCCCCACGTACGTCCCTCCTGCGCATACGCGCGCGTCAACGCATGCTCTCCGTTGCCGGATGGGCCGTTCTCCGGAATCCAGAGCAGTCGTACCCCGGGGAAAACAACGACTCAACGGGTTCCCGGGCGGCCCGGGGAGGCACCCGCCGAAGTGCCCGTGGCGGATCAAAGCTGTCAGGAACGTGGTCGCCCGCCGGGGCGGCGACGGGATGAAGGAGGTTGCGTCCGCATGAGTACGACGCGTGTGTCCAGGCCGCCGGCGGTGCTCGAAGCCGAGTGGGAGACGCACCGACCCGCCGTCTTCGGGGTGGCCTATCGCTTGCTGGGAAGCGTGGCCGATGCCGAGGACGTCGCCCAGGACGTATGGCTTCGGGCGGCCGGAGCCGATCTGCGCGACATCAGCGATCTTCGGGCTTGGCTGGTCACGGTCGCGGCGCGACGCTCGTACGACGTCCTGAAGTCCGCGCGGGCCCGCAGGGAGACCTACGTGGGGCCGTGGCTGCCCGCCCCGTTGCTGACCGGGCCGGACGCGTCGGAGGCGGTACTCGTTGACGAATCCGTCGGCTCGGCGATGCTCCTGATCATGGAAGAGCTGAGCCCGCCGGAACGCGTGGCCTTCATCCTCCACGACGTCTTCGGCATCGAGTTCAGCCGGATCGCCGAAGTGCTGAGCTCCTCCGTGCCGGCTGCCCGCCAACTCGCCTCGCGGGCGCGACGGAAGGTGGCCGGGGCGCGGCAGCACACGGCGCGGGCGCCACGGGCGGAGCAGGACCGGCTGCTCGCCGCGTTCCGTGCCGCCTACGAGGCCGGGGACATGGCCGGGCTGGTGCGGATCCTCCACCCGAAGGCCGTGTTCGTCGCCGACGGTGGCGGCCGCATCCCCGCGGCTCGCAAGCTGGTGTACGGCGCTGCGCGCATCGCCATGATGATGGTGCGGGTGGGACGCCGGTGGCATCCGGACCGCATCGACATCGTAGAGGTCGGCGGCGAACCGGCTCTCCTGATCCGCCGTGAAGGCCGCGTCCACGCCGTCGACACGGTGCAGATCGAGGACGGCCTGATCACCGTGTGCCGCAGGGTCCTCAACCCGGAGAAACTCGCGCACCTCTCAGCTGTCACAACCGCGCGGGCCGCCTCGTCTCCCTGATGACAAGACGGCGGTAGACCGGGCCGGCCACAGTCGCCGCCGCTGTCAGGCCGCGTCGTCATCACCGCCTGCTCGCCGGCTTCAGAAGGTCCGTACCCGGCCCTGCCGTCCGCGACCGAAGCGGCGACCCGGCCGCGGACGAGGCAGACGCACCTCACCGGCGCCGAGCCCCACAGACATGGGCTCCGCATCCTGCGCTGAGGCAGATCCACGTCTCGGCCTGCGATGAACACGCATGACCGACGGCACCGTACACAGCCCAAGAGAATCCGCCGTGCGCCACCGCCCCTCCCTCGCCACACACCAGCACCAGCGACCACGGCCTCGTCCGATGGAGGAACCATGCGCACCGCTTCCCGTGACCTCCCCCACGGTGTACTCGATGTCCACCCGCAAGCCCCGTTCCACGCCCCGCTTGCGCCCGGTCTGCACGAGTTGGACACCCCCACCAAGCCCGCCGTCCTCCATGTGCCGATCCACCTTCCGCTCCGGCCGGTTCCCCTCCTGGTCGCCTTCCACAAAGCCGGGGGCGCGCCCGATGACATGCTCGCCCTCCTGCGCGCGGAGGCCGAGCGGCGCAAGTTCCTGCTCCTCGCCCCCCGCGCCCATCGGGTGACCTGGGATGCCGTCGTAGGCAGGCGGTTCGGCAAAGACGCGGTCAGCGTCCAGCACGCCATGGCCGCCGTCTTCGGTCAGTTCCCGGTCGACCGCGACCGCATCGCCGTCGCCGGGTTCTCCGACGGCGCTTCCTACGCCCTCGGTCTGGGTTTGGCCAACGGGGACCTGTTCAGCCGCGTGCTGGCCTACTCCCCCGGGCGGGTGCCACCCGGGTGCCGAACCGGGCGCCCGACCATCTTCGTCTCCCACGGCCGACGCGACACCGTCCTGCCCGTCACGCGCACCAGCCGCCGCATCGTTCCCGCCCTCGAGGACGCCGGCTACCACGTCGACTACCTCGAGCACGACTTCGGTCACCATGTCCCCCAGGACGTCGTGACGGCCTCGACCGAACTGCTGGGCTGAGGCTCGACGACCTCCGTCGTCGGTGAGGCGTTCCCGTACGCACGGTGAAGTGCACTCATCCACGTGTGTTCCCCCGGTTCTGAACGACCGGACGCATCCGCGGGTCGGTCAGTCCGGTGCAGTCACTGGGAGGGCCCCTGCGGGGCGGCAGCCAGTGCCCTGACCGTTCTGCGCCGGCGGTCAGCGCTCCGGTCCGGCGGCGTCCAACAGGTGGGGGCCGTTGTTGCGGACGCTGTTGACCGCCAAGGACACGGGCCGGACCGACAGGTGGCCGTCGGCGGGGGCAGTGAGCAGGGCGCGGAGTTCGTCGGCGTTCTGGTGCTCGGGGTCGAGCCAGGCGTCGTAGTCGGCGGCCGCGATGGTCAGCGGCATCCGGGGGTGGACTCGTCCGGCGGCATCGGTGGCTTCGGTGGTGATGATCGTGCAGGTGGCCAGCCAGGCGCCCGGGTCGTCATCGCCGGCGATCTCCTTGTTCCGCCACCATTCGTACAGGCCCGCGAAGGCCATGCACTGGTCGGCCTGCTCGGGGCTGATGAAGTAGGGCTGCTTGTGGGCCTTCCTGTCCTCGGTGGCCGGGACGGCGACCCACTCGTAGTAGCCGTCGGCCGGCAACAGGCAGCGGCGCCTGGAGAAGGCGCGGCGGTAGGCGGGCTTCTCGTGGACCGTCTCCATCCGCGCGTTGATCATTCTCGAGCCGATCGCCGGGTCCTTGGCCCAGGACGGGACCAGGCCCCACCGCAGCGGCCGCAGCTGCCGTTCCAGCGCGCCGGTCTCCCGGTCGACGCCCTCCATGATCGACCACACGGAGTCGGTGGGCGCCACGTTCCAGTTCGGCGCGACAAGGGTCTCCGGGTTCCATTCGGTGACCCGGAACTGCCGCACCAGGTCCTCGGGACGTCGGGTGGAGACATAGCGACCGCACATGCCCACCAGACTGCCACGCCGCACCGACAGCCGTCCGGGGCCTCGTCCCGGCGGCCGGACAGGATGCCCGGAGGCGGCGGCTCCCGACCGGGGAGACGGCGGCCCGCGACCGCGGAGCCGACAGGACGCAGATCGGAGCACCTTGTCCCGGTTAGGGTGGAAACAGCCCGGTATCCGGATGGGAGCGATGTGTCCGAACCGGGACCACAGCGGTAAGGGATGTCCGGCATGGGTGCTCCCACGAGAAATCCGTCCGCAGCGGCAGGTTCCCCTCTGGGCGCGGCGACGGCCCTGATCGTGATCGACGATGCCGCGGTCGTCCGCGGGTGGGACGAAGGGGCCGCGGCACTCCTCGGCTGCTCGGCCCGGGAAGCGGTGGGCAGGCCCCTGGCGGATGTCCTCCCGTCCACGGGGACGGATACGCCCGAGGCGGATGTGCCCGATGCCACCGCGCGGCTCGGATCGGAGCGGGAATGGGAGGGCCGGCAGGTCGTACGTCGTGGGGACGGGCGCCGCCTGGACCTGGAGGTCAAGATCCTGCCCGTCCACATCTCGAGCGGGCCGCCCATGCGCCTGGTCCTCGCGGCCGACACCACGCGCACCTGGTGGGCCAGGGCCAGTCGTTCCCTGCTGGAGGGGATCACCACCACCGCTCCGGTGGGCATGGCGGTACTCGACACCCGGCTGCGCTTCACCTGGGTGAACGACGCCATGCAGGAACTGTGCGGGGTTCCCCGCGAGAGGTTCCTCGGCCGGCGCCCGGCGGACGTCCTGCCCGGGCTGGACGTGGCGAGTACCCAAGCCGAGATCTGCCGGGTCCTGGAGAGCGGGATCCCCACATCGGGCCGCAAGCGCTTCGGACGTGTCCTGGCGGACCCGGGCCAAGTGGCCTACTCCACCTCGTGCTTTCGCCTGGAGACCGAGGACGGGCGCCCGCTCGGCGCCTGCTACATCGTCCTGTCCACCACCGACCAGCACCGCGCCCAGCAGAAGCTCACGCTCCTGAACGAGGCCCGCAAGCACATGGGCAACACGCTCGACGTCGCCGACGCCGCGCAGGAGTTGGCCGACGCCGCCGTCCCCGGGCTCGCCGACCACGTCACCGTCGACCTCCTCGATGCGGTGCTCCGCGGCGAGGAGGCTCGGCCGGGCCCGGCCGACGCCGCCGCCGTCGCCACCCTGCGCACGGCCGGGTACCGCTCCACCCGCGGCGACGTCGCCCCGCCCGTCCCGACGGGCGGGCCCTGCTCGTATCCCCGGCGGTCGCCGGCCGCGCGTGCGATCACCCGTGGAGTGCCGTCGCTCGTCCCCCACGTGGACCCCACCGATCCCGCGCGGAACGCCGACGACCCGGTCCGCGGCGCCCACGAGCGCCGCCTCGGCGTGCACTCCCTGATGATCGTGCCCATCCGCTCGCGCGGCACCACCGTGGGAGCGGCCACCTTCGAGCGCTCACGCGACTCCGGGCCGTTCCTGCCCGGCGACGTCGACATCGCGGAGGAGCTGACCGCGCACGCCGCCGTCTGCATCGACAACGCCCGCCGCTACACCCACGAGCATGCCGCGGCACTGACCCTCCAGTGCAGCCTGCTCCCGATGGACCTCCCGGCGCAGAACGCCGTCGAGGCGGCCTACCGCTACCTGCCCGCCGACGCGGAGGCCGGCGTGGGCGGCGACTGGTTCGACGTCCTGCCGCTCTCCGGAGCGCGAGTCGCCCTCGTGGTCGGTGACGTCGTCGGCCACGGCATCCACGCCGCCGCCACCATGGGACGCCTGCGCGCCGCCGTTCAGACCCTGGCGGACATCGACCTCGCCCCGGAGGAGATTCTGGCCCACCTGGACGACATGGTCAGCCGGATCGCCCAGGAAGCCGCCGATTCCTCCGGCGTCATGGGCGCGACCTGCCTGTACGCCACCTACGACCCGGTCTCCCGGCACTGCACCCTCGCGCGCGCCGGGCACCCGGCGCCCGTGCTGGTCACCCCCGACGGCGACGCCCGGCTCGTCGACCTCCCCAGCGGCCCACCCCTGGGGCTGGGGGGCCTGCCCTTCGAATCCCTCTGCATCCCGCTACCGGAGGGGAGCGTGCTCGCCCTCTACACCGACGGCCTGATCCAGAGCCCCTCCCTCGACACGGATCGCGGACTGCGGCACCTGGTCGACGCGCTCGCGAACCCGGGCATCCCGTTGGAGGAGCAGTGCGAGGCCGCCGTCACCGGCCTCACGAACGGCAGGCCGGCGGACGACGTGGCGCTGCTCCTGGCGCGGACACGGGCCCTGGGGGCGGAACAGGTCGCGTGCTGGGAATTCCCCAAGGACCCCGCGGTCGTCGCGTCGGCCCGGTCCCGGGCGGCCCGGCAGCTGGCCGCCTGGGGACTGGAGGACCTCACCTTCACCACGGAGCTGGTCGTCAGCGAGCTGGTCACCAACGCCATCCGTTACGGCTCGGACCCCGTCCGGCTCCGTCTCATCCGCGACCGCACCCTCATCTGCGAGGTCTTCGACGGCAGCAGCACCTCGCCCCACCTGCGGCACGCCCGGACGACCGACGAAGGCGGCCGCGGCCTCTTCCTGATCGCCCAGGTCGCCGAACGGTGGGGCGCCCGCTACGCGAAGTGCGGCAAGACGGTGTGGTCCGAGCAACCTCTCAAGGCCGCCGCCGCTGGGCACCGCGGCCCCGACGGAAAGGCTGCGAGATGAGCGGCGCAGATCCGGCGAACCGTTACCTCGAGGGCAACTACGCGCCCATGGCCGAGGAGGTGAGCACCACCGACCTGCCCGTCACAGGTGAGCTGCCGCGCGATCTGAACGGCCGCTACCTGCGCATCGGGCCGAACCCGCGCGGCGACGCCGACCCGGCCACCCACCACTGGTTCACCGGAGCCGGGCTGGTGCACGGCATCCGGCTCCGCGACGGCGAGGCCGAGTGGTATCGCAGCCGGTTCGTCACCAGCGACCGCGGTTCGCCGAACACCAACGTCGTGAGCCACGCCGGACGCATCCTGACCCTCGTGGAAGCCGGCAAGCCGCCGGTGCAGATCTGCCCCGACCTCGCCCGCATGGCCGTCTGGGACTGCGACGGTGCCCTCAGCCGGGGCTTCACCGCCCATCCGAAGACCGACCCAGCGACCGGTGACATGCACGCCATGACCTACAACCCGCGCTTCAGGTCCGTCCGGTACGTCGTAATTGGCGCGGACGGCGAGGCCAGGCACCGCGCCGACATCGAGGCCGCCGACGGGCCCATGGTCCACGACATGGCGCTGACCGAGACCCGCGTCGTGGTGCTCGACCTCCCGGTCACCGTGGCCGCCGCCGAGCGGCGCGCGCGGGCCGGTGAACCGGTCTCCAACCTGCCGTACACCTGGGACGACAGCCACCCTCCGCGGGTCGGGATCCTGCCCGTCGGGGGGACGGCCGAGCAGGTGCGGTGGGTCGAGGCGCCGCTGTGCTTCGTCTTCCACGTCCTCAACGCCTTCGACAACGCCGACGGCTCGCTGACCATGGACGTCATCCGGTACGACGAGATGTTCGCCCGGGATGTGCTGGGACCCGGAGACGCCGAGCCGACGCTGGTGCGCTGGACGGTGAACCCCGCCCTCGGCACCGTCAACGAGGAGGCGATCAGCCCGTACCGTGTCGAATTCCCTCGTATCGACCGCGCGTTGACCGGTCGTCCGCACCGCTACGGATGGTTCGCCGGATTCGGCGCCCACGGACTGATGATCACCGACGACGTGGAGCGCAGCCGTACCGAAGGGTTCGGCGCGGGACCGCTGGTCAAGGTGGACACCCGCAGCGGGCAGACCACGACCCATGACCACGGGCCGGGCCGGGTCACCATGGAGCCCGCCTTCGTGCCGCGACCGGACGCCGCGGGCGAGGACGACGGCTGGATCCTCTCGGTCGTCCACGACGCGGGCGTGAACCGGGCCGAACTGGTCGTCCTCGACGCCTCCGACATCACCGCCGCCCCGGTCGCCAGGGTGCACCTGCCCCGTCGCGTGCCCTTCGGCTTCCACGGGAACTGGATCGCCGACGACGAGATCGGCCCTCCGTGACAGGTCGCCGGCCGCGGGTGACACCGCTTCGCCGATCTCCCTGCGCGGAGAATCGCGCACTCTCCGTGATGTGACCTACCGCTCGCCGTTCGGCGTTGCCCGCGGCGTGGTCTCCCCCTTAGGTTCGGGTTGGACAGAACGTTCTATCTACCTTCACTGCTCCGCAAGCCGACCCGGTCCCTGAGACGACGGGCCCGCTGCACACATCACCGATGGAGAAAAGATGTCCCACCGTCGCCCCGTTCGCCGCGTCCGCCTCGCCGTCGTCGGCGCGGCCGGCCTCGCCCTGGCCGCCGGACTGACCACGACCGCTTCCGCCGGCCAGGACCATCACGCCGAGCGGGCCGGCAAGCCGGCGCCCAAGCCGACCGTCGTCCTCGTCCACGGCGCCTGGGCGGACTCCGCCGGCTGGACCGGCGTCGCCAAGCGCCTGCAGGCCGACGGCTACCGGGTCACGGCCCCCGCGAACCCGCTGCGCGGCCTGAACAGCGACGCCGCCTACCTCGCCGACTACCTCAAGACCGTCAACGGCCCGGTCGTCCTGGTGGGCCACTCCTACGGCGGCGCCGTCATCACCAACGCCGCCACGGGCAACCCCAACGTCAAGGCACTCGTCTACGTCGCCGCCTTCGCCCCCGACAAGGGCGAGAACATCGCGGACCTGGTGGGCAGGTTCCCCGGCAGCCACCTCAGCGACGACCCCGAAGCCCCCGTGCCCACGGCCCTGAACGCCGTCCCCTTCACCCAGGCCGACGGCAGCACCGGCGTCGACCTCTACATCAAGCCCGACAAGTTCCGCGACGTCTTCATGAGCAACCGCGTCAGCAGGGGCAAGGCCGCCGCACTCGCCGCCACACAGCGCCCCGTCACCGCGCAGGCGGTCGGCGAGCCCTCCGCGAAAAGCCCGGCCTGGAAGACCATCCCCTCCTGGTACCTCGTCGCCCGCGGCGACCGGACGATACCCGCGGCCGCCGAGCGGTTCATGGCCTCGCGCGCGCACGCCCACACCACCGAGGTCGACGCTCCGCACGCCGTCCACGTGACCGACCCCCAGGCCGTGACGCGCCTCATCGAGAAGGCCGCGGCGAGCACCCGCTGACCCGCCCCCCGTCCCGGGCCCCCTCCCACCACCGGTGGGCGGGGGCCGACGCCCGGCGCGGTGCCGGAGTCAGGCGGCGGCCACGAGCACGGCGACGCCGTGCTCGAGGACGGCACGCGCGGCCCGGGCGTCGCCGAGGTAGCCGGCCACCATCGCACCGTCCCGCATGGCCACCATGGCGTCGGCGGACTGCGAGGGATCGGCTGCCCCGAGCCGCCCGAAGGCACCCCGCAGCACCTCACGGAACCAGGCGCGGTGCCGCAGCACCGCCTGATGGACGGCACTTTCGCGGTCCGGGTACTCGGCGGTGGCGTTGATGAACGGACAGCCCCGGAACCCGGTGCCGCACACCTCCTCGCCGATGCCGTGGGCGACGTCGGCCTCCGCCATGACGCGATCCACCCCGACGCCCCGGATGCCCTCGCCGTAGAAGAGCCTGCTCGCCGTGCTCAACAACCGTTCACGCGCCTCGGAGGCCGGCGAACCGGTGCGGGTGCGTGCGTAGCCTTCGACATGACCGCAGTATAGAACGGTCTTTCTATTGCCGGTGTGGATCTTGTTGCTCGGGCGCTACCCGCATGGGAGGATGCGCCCTTCATCGCCGGTGCCGCGGGACTGCCGCTCCGTACCGGTGGGACTTCGGAACCGGGTGGGGAACGTGGGTACAGGGGTGTCGCGGGCAGCCGCGGCGGTGTGCGTGTTGACCGTGACCGTCGCCGGTTGCGGGTACGGTGACGGGGGCGGGGACGGCGCGGGGGCCTCGCACCCCGAGAAGCGGGCCGCGGCACCTGCGAAGATCCTGAGTCATCAGGAGCTGGAGCGGACCGCTTTGGAGTCGAAGGACGTCGACGGATTCAGCATCGGGCCCATGGTGGGCGACGTGGGGGCCGGGCAGCCGGTGGTGAGTCAGGTTTCCCCCGCTCCCGCGCGGTGCAAGCCGATCAACGACATGACCGCGTTCGTCGGCAGGTACCAGCCCGTGTGGCAGGTCGCGAAGACCGTCGGCCGCACGTCCGATGAGGCCAACAGATCGTCCACGACGGTGGCGCTCAACTCCTACCGGCAGCAGGACTCGACCAAGGTGATGACGGAACTGCGCGGTGCGCTCGACACCTGCACGGAGTTCGCGCCACCCGCGTCTGCGACCACCGGCTGGACGTACTCGCAGATCCGCGAGCTGCCGGACCCTTCGCTGGGGGACGACGCACTCTCGTACCGCATGACGCTGAACATGGCCGCCGACGACGTGGGCCCCGCGCAGTCCGTCGTCTTCACCTACGTGGTCGTCCGGAGCGGAACCACCGTGGCGACGTTCACCTCGAACCTCTTGGGCGTGAACAACAAACCCACCGACGTCCCCCGGCACCTCATCGACGCCCAGCTCAAGAAGCTGAGCCGGGCGTCGCGAGGCTGAGGGTCCCGTACGGGTGCGGGATCCGCCCGGGTCAGTCCCGGGCGGCGCCGTGCTGCTGCTGGGCCCAGGCCATGTGCCATGTGTCCAGCGGCGTCGCGGAGTTCAGCTCCAGGCCCGGCACCGGTGCGAGGCGTCCCTCGCGCAGTTCGGCGAGAAGGCGCTCGGCCTCGAGGGAGGGGTAGTCCAGGTAGCCTCGGTCGTCACCGCCGAAGAAGGTCGGTCGCAGCGCCTCGCGGACCTCCGCGTCACGGGCCAGCCGCTCGGGCAGGTCGGGGTTGGCGATGAAGTCACGCCCGAAGCCCACGGCGTCGACGGTCCCGCTCTCCACGGCGCGCAGTGCCTGGTCGCGTCCGTAGCCGCCGGTCGCGATCAGGCGGCCCGGGTAACGCTTGCGGGCCCACGCGCTGTCGATGGTGTCGGCCGGCCGGTGTTCGGCTGTGTGGTCGTCGTTGCCGAGGATGCCCGGCTCCACCAGGTGCAGATACGCGAGGTCACGGGCGGCCAGCTCGCCCACGACGTAGCCGAACAGCGCCTCCGGGTCGGAGTCGGTCATGTCCTGGAAGACGCTGCTCGGGGAGATGCGGACGCCGACGCGGTCCGCGCCCACCGCCCGGATCAGCGCGTCGACCACCTCCAGCAGCAGGCGCGCGCGGTTCTCGATGCCGCCGCCGTACTGGTCCGTGCGCCGGTTGGCGCTGTCCTGGAGGAACTGGTCGATCAGGTAGCCGTTGGCCGCGTGCACCTCCACACCGTCGAACCCGGCCGCCAGGGCGTTCTCACCGGCCTTGGCGAACTGGGCGACGACGGCGTGGATCTCGTCGATCTCCAGCGGTCGCGGGGTGACGAAGGGAACGCGGCCCTCGTCGGTGAAGACCAGGCCGTCGATGGCGATGGGCGAGGGCCCGACCGGGGTCTTGCCGCCGGGCTGGAAGACCGGGTGGGAGGCGCGGCCGGTGTGCCACAGCTGCGTGACGATGGTGCCGCCCGCGGCGTGCACCGCGTCCGTCACCCGCTTCCACCCCTGGACCTGCGCGTCACTCCACAGGCCCGGGATGCCGGGGCCGCCGACGCCTTCGGCGGAGACGACGGTGCCCTCCGTGATGATCAGTCCGGCCGAGGCGCGCTGGGTGTAGTAGAGCGGCGCGGAGGGTCCGGGGCTGCCGTCGGGCAGGGCCCGGCTGCGCGTCATCGGGGGCATGACGAAGCGGTTGGACAGCGACAGTGCGCCAAGCCGGACAGGGTCGAAGAGGGGGCTGTTGTGCATGGTTCTTCTCCGAAATCGTGAGGGGAAATGAGGGAAGTGGGGGTCAGGCAGGTCGGAGGGCAGGCCAGCCGGCGCCGGACCTGGACGTCGGCGTGAAGGTCGGGCTCCGCGCGGCAGTGCGTGGTCCGGACATCGGCGTCGGCCTACGCGACGTGGTACAGGACCGGGGTGTTGACCCTCCCGCCCAGCGCGGAGGCCGCATCGGCGTCGGCCTACGCGACGTGGTACAGGACCGGGGTGTTGACCCTCCCGCCCAGCGCGGAGGCCGCGTGGAGCGGCCAGTACGGGTCCCGCAGCAACTCCTGGCCGAGCAGGACGGCGTCGGCGCCGCCGGAACGGAGGAGGGCCTGTGCCCGCGCGGGTCCGGTGAGCGGGCCGACGGCGGCGACGGGCATGCCGGTCTCGTCGCGGACGCGCTCGGCGACGGGCACCCGGTGACGCGGGGCCGGAACGTCCATCAGATCCACGCCCCGGGCCTGAAGCTCCTTGGCGAGGCGAACGGTGTCGTCGGCGGTCCAGCCCTCGCAGTCGCCGCCGCTCTCGCCCGGCCCGTCGGCGGACGACATGCGGAAGAAGACCGGCAGGTCCTGCGGCCACACCGCGCGGACGGCCTCGACGACCTCCAGGGCGAAGCGGGTACGGCCCATGAAGTCGCCGCCGTAGCCGTCGGTGCGGTGGTTGGAGTGCGGGGACAGGAACTGGTTGACGAGGTAGCCGTGGACGCCGTGGATCTCGGCGACCTGGAACCCGGCGTCCAGGGCGCGCCCGGCGGCGTCGGCGAAGTCCGCCACGACCCGGCCGATCTGCTCGGTGCCCAGTTCCTCGACCGCGGTGGAGCCCGCGGCGAACGGGACGGTGCCGGAACCGCCGGGCGCCCAGCCGTACCGCTTGCCCGGGGTGACCGGGAACCTGCGATCGACCCAGCCTCCCCCGGCGGGTTCCCCGCGTCCCGCGGCCAGTTGGACACCCGGCACGGTGCCCTGGGACTTCAGGAACGCGGTGATCCGCCGGAAGGCCTCGACCTGGGTGTCGTTCCAGATGCCGAGGTCGTACGGGCCCAGCCGGTTCTCCGGGCTGACCGCGGTGGCCTTGGAGAGGATCAGTCCGGCGCCGCCGGTGGCCCGCGCCGCCAGGTGTGCGAAGTGCCAGTCGTCGGGCACGCCCGCCCGTTCGCCCTCCGGGGCGGCGCCGGCCTGGCACATGGCGTCCATCCATATGCGGTTCGGAACGGTCAGTGAGCGGAGAGTGATGGGCTCGAACAAGGTGGTACTCACGAGGCTGCCTCCTGTCGGATGGGGAAGGGGCGGGCGGCCGTGGTCACGCGCCCGACAAGGCGTCCGTCGGGACGGCTTGCGCCGGTCGTGTTGATCCCTCTCAACCGTCGAAATCCACGGTACGGTGTGGACGGTTATGTCCGGAATATTGAGATTCAGATGGTCCGGATCGGGAGACAGCGATGCCGACCGCACTGCCGGTCAGTGCCTATGTGGTCCTCGGCCTGCTGAGCAGGCACGAAGGAGCGACCCCCTACCAGCTCGATCAGCGAATCCGCCGGAGCATCGGGCACTTCTGGGTCTTCCCGCGCTCACAGCTGTACGCGGAGGCCGGACGGTTGGTCCGGCGCGGACTGGTCGTCGAGCGCCAGGAAGAGGGCGGCCGTCACCGGCGGACCCTGTCGCTCACCGAGGAGGGACGGCGCGAGCTGTGTCGATGGCTCGCCGCGCCGACGCGGGCGATCACCGAGATCCACGACGAAGGGCTGCTGAGGCTCTACTTCCAGCCTCAGACCTGTGACGCCGACGCGACCGGCGCCGCGGACACGATCGACGCGATCACCCGGCTCGCCACGGAACAGATCCGGGCCCATGAAGGCCAACTGGCGGAATACCGGCTCCTGGTCGCCTCCGGAACCCTGCCGGCGGGTTCGCCCCAACGGGCCACCGTGGAGGTGGGATTGCGGTTCGAGCGCATGCTCATCGACTTCTGGCGTGAGATCGCCGCCTCGCCGGCGCACCTCGTCGGGGAGACCGGCGACGAGGTGTGACCGGGGCATCCCGTGACCGATCGCCGGACGCGCTCCGCACCGCGCCGGCCCCGACCACCACCCACGTCCCCGCCGCGGCGGGCCGGACCACACCGCTGCCGCACCAGAAGGCGGAGTGTGGGGGGATGGTTTCGCCGCCCGGGGCCACGGGGCCCGGCCCGCTGAACGCACACTCTGCCGCAACCCGGGGTAACAGTGTCAACCCCGGTGGGCGGACGCGGAGTTGCAGAGCGGTCAGGTCCGGGGGTTCGGCGGCGCACGGCGCGCCCCCGGCGGCTGCCCGCCCGGCACGGTACCTGACGCAGCGGGCCTCCTCCCGCCCCTCCCGGAAGGCATGGCCCCGCAATTGGTCCGGGAACCCTCCTCGCGATTGGACCGCATCTCCGCCCCATCCGGCGTCTAGCGTTGCGGATGCGACTCGGCGTCGGCCCCTCACGGCTTCGTCCGAGCCACCGGTACACCCGGTCAACGGTCCGAGAGTGATCCGACCCCCTCGGTGATCATTTCGTAAGGAGTTCCACGTCCCCGCCGCCCCGCCGTCACCTTCACCCTTCCCCACTCCCGGGGGGAACCTCCGCCAGGAACTCCCGCGCCCGCACGACCAGGGCGCGTACGTCGGCCTGGGACAGGCCGATGATCCCGGCGATCCGCGCGTGCGGGAAGCCGAACGCCTCCCGGAGCACATACGCCGCCCGCTCCGTCGGCGTGAGACCGTCCATCAGCGCCAGCACCGCGACCTCCAGAGCCTCCCCGTTCACGGCGCCCACCGCGGGGTCGCCCGTGGTCGCGACCGGCTCCGGCAGCCAGAAGCCGACATAGTTCCCCCGGCGGGCTCTCGCGGATCGCAGCGCGTCGATCGCCAGCCGGGTCACCATCGTGACGAGGGACGCCTGCGCGTCCTGCGCCCCGGGCCGGTCGCCGTTCCGCCAGCGCGTCCGGACGTCCCGGAGGACCTCCTCGGCTTCGCCGGCACTGCCGAGCATCCGGTAGGCGATCCCGAACATGAGCCTGCGGGCGTCCTCGAACACGGCCTCCGCCTCGCGGAGGTCCTCGGGGGCCAGGTCCTGGCCGTCCTCGGCCGACCGGGCGACCGGGGTCGGGGTCGGCGTCGTCGTCTCCAGGCTGGGCGCGGACATCAGGGACTCCTCTTCGTGGACGGCACCCATGGAGGGCGATGGTTCCACCCTCGCTGCGCGACGCCGCCTACCGCGCCCCTGAAGTCCGTAGTCGAGTCCGTAGTGCCCCCCGGGGCGGATCTCCCGCACCGGGTCTCGGCCGGATCAGACCGTGTCCGCGTCCTTGGCGTCCGCGGCCGGGGCGATCGCGAGGGCACCCTGCAGCGCACGGCGAGAGCTGATGCCGAGCTTCGTGTACACCTTCCGCAGGTGCCACTCCACGGTGTGGGGGCTGATGAACAGCTCCGCGCCGATCTTCGGGTTCGTCATGCCGCCGGCGGCCAGGGTCGCGATCTGCGACTCCTGCGGGGTCAGGGCGCTCGCCGGATCGGCTTCCCGCACCCGGACGCGCTCGCCACAGGCGAGCAGTTCGCGGCGGGCCCGCTCGGCGAAGGCGCGCGCCCCCATTCCGTCGAACATCTCGTGGGCCGCGCGAAGGTGCTCCCGGGCCAGCGAACGGCGGCGGCTCCGGCGCAGCCACTCGCCGTACAGCAGGTGCGTGCGTGCCACCTCCACCGCCACGACCACGCGATCACGGCCGAACGCCTCGATCGCGGTCCGGTACAGTCCGTCGGCCTCGTCACCGTCGGTGAGAAGAGCCCGGCTGCGCGCCGTCACGCCACGAGCCCATCCGGAATCGGCCGCGCGGGTGAGTTGGACCAGCCGGGCGAGCGAGGCGCGGGCCTGGTCGAGTTCGCCGCACCGGGTCGCGGCCTCGATGTGTTCGACCAGCGACAGGCCGGTGAAGTTGAACCCGTCGTGCTCGATGCCCGAACGAGCGGCCACCAGGGCCTGGTCGTAGCGGGCCAGGCCGTTGAACAGCACACCTTGGATGTAGCCCGTGACGCCCAGGAGGGACACCTCGCCCCGCTGTGCCGCCCTCTCCTTGGCCTCTTCGATGAAGCCGGCCGCGACGTCCTCGTCGCCTCGCCACGCGGACAGGACGAGCGTCGCGTATTTGTGGGGTGCGTGGCCGGTCGCGGTGGCGATCGCGTCGGCTTCGTCGATCATCCGCTCCGCCTCGGCGAAGTCGCCGGTGTGGATGTGCACCCCGCCGGCGTAGATCAGTGCCGGTGGCAGCGCGCCGAGCGCTCCGATGTCGCGGGCCAGGCGCACCGCACGGGTCGCCAGCGCGTCCCACGCGGTCAGGTCCCAGGCGTAGTGGATGAACGCCTCCAGGGCGACCGGGGCCAGGAGGAGCCAGCGCATGGTCGCCTCCCGGGTGCCGACGTCCTCGTGCACGAGAGGCTCCAGCGCGCGGCACAGTGCCGGGCCACCGGTCTCGTAGTCGTCCGAGAGGAGCGTGGCCACACCGTCCAGAAGCATGTCGGCGGCCTTGGAGCCCGAGGGGGGCGCCCCGGAGCCGCGGGCCGCGATCGCCGCGGCGCGGGCGCCTGCCGGCCCGTGGACCCTGCCCGCGAACACGGTCGCGCTGATCGCCTCGAGGTAGGTCTCCCGCGCCAGGGGCGAGCCGGCGGCGGTGAACTGCGCGGCGGCGCCGAGGAGCAGGGGCGCCGCCTCGTCGCTGCGGCTGCGGGCGAAGAGAATCCTGGCCCGCAGGCGCGCCAACCGGGCTCGGTCCAGGGGGCCGAGGGGACTCAGTTCGGCCAGTGTCGCCAGCTCCGTGGCGCGGTCGGGCGAGGCGGCCGAGAAGTGCGCCTCCGCGGCCGCGAGAGCTCGGCGCCCCCGCGACCAGGGGTCCGGCGTCACCTCGGCCGCGCGTTCCAGCAGGACCGCCTCGGCGGCCATGCCGCCGCGCTGCCGCGCCCGGCCGGCGGCCTGCTCCAGCCCCGAGGCGACCTCTTCGTCCGGCCCGTCGACGGCCTGCGCGGCATGCCAGGCGCGCCGGTCGGGATCCATGACCGGGTCCGTGGCCGCGGCCAGCGCCCGGTGCACCGCTCGGCGCTCTTCGGGGTCGGCCTGGTGGTAGACCGCCGAACGGACCAGCGGATGCCGAAACCGAACCGACTCGCCGAACTCGATCAGGCCGGCCGCCTTGGCCGGTGCGACATCGGGAGTGATCTCCAGCAGGGCGGCGGCGCGCACCAGCAGGCGCGGGTCACCGACCGGTTCCGCCGCGGCGATCAGCAGCAGCGTCCGGGTCGGCGCCGGCAGTGAACCGAGCCGGCTCGCGAAGTCCCGTTCGACGCGGCTCGACACCGTCCCCTGGACACCCGGGGTACTCGAGTCCACGCCGTAGGCCAGTTCGGCGGCGCTACGGCCGCGGGAGAACTCGATCAGCGCCAGGGGGTTGCCGTGCATCTCGGCCACGAACCGGTCCCGGACCCGCTTCTCCAGCCGCCCGCCGACGGCGGCCTCGAGGAGCTCCCCGGCCGCGGCGGCGTCGAGACCGCCGATCCGCATCTCCGGCAGGCCGGCGAGTGCGGCCTCTCCCTCGGGGACGCGTACCGCGAAGGTCATCGCGACCGCCTCGGCGAGCAGCCGTCGGGCCACGAACTCCAGTGTCTGCAAGGACACCTGGTCCAGCCACTGGGCGTCGTCGACCACGACGAGCACCGGTCGGGTCTCCGAGACCCGGGTGAACAGGGTCAGCACGGCGAGGCCGACGAGGAAGCGGTCGGGCGGGTCGCCGGCCGCCATCCCGAATGCCACGCGGAGGGCGTCGCGCTGGGGTCCCGGCAAAGCGTCGACCTCGGCCAGGAACGGCGCACACAGCTGGTGCAGGCTCGCGTACGGCAGCTCCATGTCGGCCTCGATGCCCCGCGCCCGGGTGATCGTCACCCGTGACGCCCGGGCGGCCGCGTACTCCAGGAGCACCGACTTCCCGATGCCCGCCTCGCCACGGATCACGCAGACCCGGGACTCACCTTTGCGCAGGCCGGCCAGCAGGTCGTCGAGCGCCGCACACTCGTGATGCCGGCCGACCAGGACGGGAAGCGAACTGGTGGTCATGCGAGGCGGCTCCTAGAGGTTCCCAGGGCGGCCCCGGGAAGGTTGTCGGGAAGATCGTGGACAGGTGCCCGGGACCGCTCCCTGCCCACGGTGTGGGACCACTGTGAGGCATGGGACGAATGAGCCCTTCCGGACCAAGCAGGGCGGGGCGGACACTCAAAATAGCCAGTGACCACAAACCGCGCAAACACAGTGACATCACAACAGGTGTGACCGAATGCACACCGAAGAAATGCTTCGGGGTCGCCACGAAAGGCGCCGCCGTCCGGCCGGTCGCCACGTGTCGCCACGTCCTTGTTCATGGCGGGAACCAGCGGGTCAGGCCCCCGAAGTGCCCTCGAAGACCGAGGGGTCGATGTCGTCGCCATCACAGCGGACGGACGCCCGGCTCCACCGCGTCCCGCGGGATGTCGACCGCGCCACACGGTGTGACCGTGTGACCAGCGACGATGCCCACATCGTCACGGCATCGGGATGGTACCCACCCGGCGCCGGAGCCGGCCCACCCCGCCGGGACGCGGGAGCGCCCTGCGGCCGGCACCTTGCGGGTGAGCTGCCCGCCGGCCGGCCCGCGCACCGTGGCGGTCACCACGTCCCCGAGCCGTCCCGGCGGGATTCGTCGCGTCGGCCCGGATCATCGACCACCTCATGGCCTCGGTCCGGTGTGACGTGGAAGGCACGGTTCCATGCGCTTTCGGCCAGGGTGTACACCTCGGGATCGTCGCAGACGGCGTCCTGGATCCGCCGGCCGACCACCTCCATGCTCTTGGCCATCGGGCCGCCCGCGAGCAGCGGATGGGCCACGGCGGTCTGCAGACCCACCATGAGGACCCACGCGTCCTGCCGCGTCATGGCGAGCTCGATCGCGGGGAGCCCTTCCCAGCGCTCATACGCGTCCCGCATCAGCCGTACGGCCGCGTCCTGCTCGCTCATCTCTCCGGGCACGTCATCTCTTTCTCTTGCCGGTCTTCACGGTGAAACCTCCGCCCGAGCGGACCAAGGAGGTAGGCAGTAAGGACAGGGCGGCGTCCTCGTTTGTGACAGCCTCGAGCGGCGGGAATCCGCCCCCTGGCCACGGCGCGGCCGTTCCCCTCGCGCGGCTCCACGCGGACGCCGCCGCGGCCCGCGACCCGTCCGGAATCGCCCCACAGGAGGACAGCCCGGAAGCCGCTTCCGCGGTCGTATCGCGCGGTCGCCCGCGAGGAGGGTTGTGATGACCGTGTGCAAACCATCAAGTCGCAGTCAGGCTTCACCAATTGGTGATCCACTGCTGTTAGGGTGATCAGGTTTCTAGAAGGCTGATGGCGCGCGTGCGCGCGGGGGACAGTCTCCAGGGCACCATCGCGGAGGAGCACCGCTGGGCTGGGTTCGGCATGATGGCACGCCCTTCGGGCGTCCGGAGTAGCCCTGAGCCGCAGTCCGGATGGTCACTTCTGTCGCGATGCGACTTGAAGAGAGCCTGATGACGTCAATTTGGGGCGATCCATTCCTGTGGATCTCCATAGTTGTGTTTTGTGTCGCCGTCATGGTCGTCCTGCGCGCTCGTAGGACGAACATGATCCTGCGGAGCAACAATGCCCGGCTGCAGGGTGAGGGCGACTCGGCGCGGTCCGACGCGGATGCCGTCCGCAGGGCCCAAGCCGGACTACGAGAGCAGCACGCCGCCGAGTTGGCGGAGGTGCGCAAAGACGCGGAGGAGGACACCAAGACCGTCTTGAAGTCGGCGATGCGCACGCTGCAGGTGCTCGCCGACGAGCAGCAGGTCGTCATCGACCGAGTCCAGAAGAAGTACGGCGACGATCCGCAGATCCTCGCCGACCTGATGGCCATCGACCACGCCAACAGCCAGTTCGGGAGGCGCGCGCAAGGCATCGCGGTGCTGTGCGGCGGCTGGCTCGGCCGACGGGAGACCGTGGCCTCGGTGTACGACGTGGCGCGCAGTGCGCAGGGCCGCATTCGCCGGTTCGACCGCGTCCAGATCCACGCCCAGATGCACTTCACGGTCGCCAGCCGGGCCGTGGAGCCGGTGGCGGTGGTGCTTGCCGAGCTGCTGGCGAACGCCACCAACTACAGCGCCCCCGACACCCCGGTCGAGATCAACATCCGGGCCGTTCCCAAGGGCGTCTGCGTCATCGTCGACGATGCCGGCCTGGGTATGAGCCAGGAGGAGAAGGACCAGGCCGCGGCCCTCCTGTCGCCCTCCACGCCGGTCGGGATCACCGCTCTCGGCAATCCGCCGAAGTTCGGATTCGCCGTGGCCGGCATGCTCGCGGCCCGCTACGGCTTCGAGGTCTCGGTCGACTCCGTGTCCCCGTACGGCGGCGTGCGGGCGGTCATCCTTCTGCCGGAGAAACTCCTGACGAACGAAGCCCCCGCACCTCAGCCCGAGACGGCCGACGCCCGGACCACCGCCGAGACCACGCCCCCCAAGCGCCTGGCACCCGTGAGCGCTCCCGTCTCTGTGGGCGCCCACGGCACCACGGCGGGCGGACTGCCCAAGCGCCGCCGTCACACGGTGACCGTGCTCCCCCAGCCCTCCGCCGAGTCGGCCCCCGACGAGACGGCAGGACCGGCACCGGAGGACAACACCGGTACCAGGGCCTCACGCATCGGGGCGTTCCAGCGCGGAACCCTGTCCGGTCGGGACACCACGAACACGGAAGGACTCCAGGACCAATGAACCCCGATCTGTCGTGGGTGCTCAACGACGTACTCCAGGTGCGCGGTGCGCGGCACGCCATCCTCGTCTCGGCGGACGGTCTGCTGCTGGAGAAGTCCAGCGAGATCGGCCGGGACGACGCGGAGACCAACGCGGCGGCCATGAGTTCGATGCAGTCGTTGTCGCGGGCCGTGGCGCCGTTCACCGGAGGCGGTGCGAGTCCGTGGCGGCAGACGCTGCTGGAGTACGAGCACGGCTGGATCTTCCTGATCGCCGCGGGTGACGGGGCGTATCTGGCCGCGTCGGCCGCGCCGGATGTGGACATGGAGGCCATGAGTTTCCGCATGCAGCAACAGGTCGGCGCGCTCGGCAAGGCGATGACCACGCCGCCGCGTCAGAACGCCGGTGCCGAAGCATGACGTCACGCGGCAAGGAAGAACCGGTCGCCAGCGACTTCGTCCGTTCCTACGTCATCGCCGGCGGGCGCGCCCTGCCCCCGGCGGACGCCCTGTCGCTTCTCACACTGGTCACGATCGCGCCCGGCCGGCAGCTCCCCCTCGGGGCCAGTCCCGAGGTGGCTGCCATCTGGGAGCTGTGCTCCGGTGGCTACCTGTCGGTCGCCGAAGTCGCCGCCCACCTGGAACTCCCGGTGGGCGTCGCGCGGCTGCTGCTGACCGATTTAACCGAGCAAGGGCATCTGCTGCGCCGTGAAGCCCCGCCCCCCGCCCAGGCCGTCGACAAGAGAATCCTCGAAGAGGTGTTGCATGGACTCCAAAGGCGCTTTGCCTGACAGCGCATATGTGTCGGAGGGGGTGACCACCGCCGCGAAGATCCTGGTGGTGGGGCACTTCGCCGTGGGCAAGACGACGTTGATCGGCACGCTCTCGGAGATCGCCCCTCTGCGCACCGAAGAGAAGATGACGCAGGCGTCCCTCCACGTGGACGACCTCCGGGGAGCACCGGACAAGCGGACGACCACGGTGGCGCTGGACTTCGGGCGGCTGACGCTGAGCGAGGAGCTGGTGCTCTACCTGTTCGGCACACCCGGTCAGCAACGCTTCATGCAGTTGTGGGAGGACATGGCCCGTGGGGCGTTGGGGGCTCTGCTCCTGGTGGACCCCGCCCGGCTGGCCGAGTCCTTCCCCGTCATCGATCTCGTCGAGAAGTACGGCTTGGAGTACGCCGTGGCCGTCAACAACTTCGACCCCGAGCACCGCTACCAGGAGGACGAAATCCGGGAAGCGCTCGACCTGTTCCCGCACACCCCCGTCGTGTACTGCGACGCCCGTGACGAGTCCTCGTCCGCGCAGGCACTGATCTCTCTCGTCCAGCACCTGCTCACCCACGCCGCCTGACCGACCGGGCCCTTCGCCGCCCCCGGACGGAAGGGCTCCGGGCCTTCCCAAGGAAACCCATGGAATCTCAGCACTCCTCCCCCGTCGCCGGCGCGCCGGCGAGATGCCCGATGCACGGTGCCGACTTCGCGGCCGACCCGGGCCGGATCTACGACCGGCTGCGGGAGTTCGGCCCCGCGGCCCCCGTGGAGCTGTCGCCCGGTGTCGACGCCACCTTGGTGACCGAGCACCACACCGCGCGCCGGGTCCTGCAGAACCCGACCCTCTTCGCGCGTGACTCCCGCCGCTGGACCGCCCTCAACGAGGGCCGTATCGCGCTGGACAACCCGATCCTGCCGATGATGGCCTACCGGCCCAACTGCCTGTTCACCGACGGCACGGTGCACCTGCGCCTGCGCAAGGCCGTCACGGAGAGCCTCGACAAGCTCAACGTCAGCAGGCTCGCCCGGGACGTCGAGCAGATCGCCGACTACCTCATCGGCCAGTTCAGCGAACGCGGCCGCGCCGACCTGCTGAACGACTACGCGAAGCTGCTGCCGCTGCTGCTGTTCAACAAGCTCTTCGGCTGCCCCGCGGACATCGGCGACCGTCTGACCACCTCGATGGGCGCCATCTTCGACGGCAAGGACGCGTTGCGCGCCAACGAGGAGCTCACCGCCTGCCTGATGGAGCTGATCGCCCTCAAGCGCCGCACGCCCGGAGAGGACATCACCTCCTGGCTGATCGCGCACCCGGCGGGCCTGAACGACGAGGAGCTCAAGGACCAGCTTGTCATGCTCATGGGCGCCGGTGTGGAGCCCGAGCGAAACCTCATCGGCAACACCCTGCTCCTGCTGCTGTCCGAGGACACCTCGGGGCGCAAGTCGGGCATGCTGGTCGAGGAGGCCATGGACGACGTCCTGTGGAACAACCCGCCGATCGCCAACTACGCCACCCACTTCCCCTTGCAGACCGTGGACCTCGACGGCGTCGAGGTGGCGGCCAACACCCCGCTGGTCATCAGCTTCGCCGCCGCCAACAGCGACCCCGCGCTCACCGCGGAACGCGAGATGCTCAGCAAGGGCGCGCACCTCGCATGGGGCGCCGGCCCGCACGCCTGCCCCGCCAAGTCCCCCGCCCAGCTCATCGCCCTGACGGCGGTGGAGAAAATCCTCAACACGCTGCACGACCTGACGCTCACGGAGCCCGTGGATCAACTGCAGTGGCGTCCCGGCCCGTTCCACCGCGCCCTGGTGGCACTGCCGGTACGGTTCAGCCCGATCCCGGCCACCCGGTTCGCCGAACCGCTGCCGCCCGCCGAAGGCCCCGCGCAGGATGTCGCCCTTCTGGAGGGGACGGCGCAGCCCGTGCCCGCGGCACCGCAGCAGAGGAAGGGTTTCTGGAGCACGTTCCTGGATCTCTTCCGGGTCTGACGAGAGGCATGTGACAGGAGCAACACCAGGGAACGCATGACGGCATCAGCAGGAGGGGTAGGTTCCGCCGGTACGTTACGCCCAGCTTGAGGAGCTCTGCGTGACCGCTGTCGGTGACATAAGCCGGATAGCCATTGACCGTCGAGCCGTCATATCCGTCCTTCGTCGTCTGCGCACCCCCGAAGGACAGGCCGATCCCTTCCCCCTCTACCAAGAACTGCGCGCCATGGGTGATGTCGTGCCCGCCCCCTGGGGCGGGTACTTCATCACCGGTTACGACGTGTGCGACCAGGTCCTGCGCGGCAGGAACTGGCTCGTGCCGGACTTCGCCTGGCAGGAGCGGCAGCAGGACACCGAGCGCTGGCAGGCTCCGGCCACCCGGGAGATGAGCCTGACCCTCTCCCGTCTCAACGCACCGGTCCACACCAGTCAACGGCGCGGACTGGGCAATCCCTTCGACCGATCGACCGTCGCCGCCATGCGGCCGCAGATCGAGGAGCACGTCGCCCGGCTTCTCGACGCGCTGGACGGCGAACTGGCGGCGAACGGCGTCGCCGACTTCGTCGGCATCGTGAGCGAGCAGCTGCCACTGGCCACCATCGGCCGCTGGCTGGACATCCCGGCGACCGATTTCCCGCACATCCTCGACTTCACGCACCGTCAAGTGCACGCGCAGGAACTGCTGCCCACCAAGTCCGAACTGGCCGTCTCCGAGCAGGCCACACTGGAGCTGCGGGCCTACTTCACCGAACTGGTGCGCAGCCGGCGTGCCCGGCCCGGCAACGATGTCGTGTCCCGGTGGATCCGCCACTGGGACGAGCAGCTGGCCGGAGACCGCCACGCGGCGGATCAGATGGTCTACCAGCTGGTCATGTTCGTCACCATCGCCTCCCTGGAGACGACGGCCACGCTGCTCTCGGTCATGGTCGCGCTGCTGCTCGACGAACCCGTGCGCTGGCAGTGGCTGCGCCACAACCCCGGGCACGTGGACGACGCCATCGAGGAGGCGCTGCGCTACGACCCTCCCATCCACCTCAACAGCCGGGTCGCCGCCGACGACACCGTGCTGGCGGGCGTGCCCATGGCCAGGGACACCACGGTGCACGTCATGTACGGCTCGGCCAACCACGACCCGCGGCGCAACCCCGACCCCGACGCCTACGACATGCTCCGCGGCGGCACACACCTCACCTTCGGAGGCGGCGCACACTACTGCCTGGGCGCGGCACTGGCCAGGCTCGAGGCCAGGGCCCTGCTGACCGCATTGCTGAATCGTTTCCCCACCCTGCGCCTCGCCTCCCCGCCCTCCTACGCCCCGCGCATGGTCTTCCGCCGCGTGACCTCCATGAAGGTGACGGCATGAACGCACCACAGCCCCTCCCCACCGACACGGGAACCACACTCAAGACACTCCGCACCCTCCACAGGGGCCCGATCCTCCACGTCGAACTGCACGAGCCCGGATACGGAAACGCCATCACCGAGGCGATGCTCGACGACCTGCTCGCCGTCCTCGGCACCCCCGACCCGTCCGTGCGCGTCATCGTGCTCTCCGGATCCGGCGACGACTTCTGCCTCGGCGGCGACCGCACCGAATACGACGCCTCACTCCGTCACGACCCCACCGGCAGCGGTGTCCGAACCTCGACCGCCAAGGCGCGCCTCGTCTGTGAGGCGCTGAGCGCCAATGCCGCCGTTACCATCGCCAAGGTCCACGGCAAGGCCATCGGCGCGGGCCTGGGGCTGGCCCTCGCCTGCGACCTGCGCGTCGGCGCCGAAACCGCCTCCTTCCGCCTCCCCGAACTCGCCCTCGGCCTGCCCACCGCCTGGGGCGGCCTCCTCCCCCGGCTGCTCAACGAGGTCGGCGCCCCCCGCGTCCGTGAACTCGTCCTCACCGGACGGGCATTCGACGCCCGCGAGGCATGCTCCCTGGGCATCCTCCAAAAGGTCGTCCCCGAGAACGAACTCGACAAGGCCGTCGACGAGTGGGCACGGCCCGTCATCCGCCGGCCCGAGGACGCCCTGCGCATCACCAAGACCCTGTTCAACGCCTACGCGGCCCCCACCCGGCTCGCCGACGCCTCGGCCTTGGACGCCGAACTGATGGCCTCCATCGTCGCGGCCAGGCATCACGTACACGCGGACCGGCTGCCTCCGCCCAAGGCCCCACCGCTGCGTTCGGCGCCGGTGAGGGCGTTGCGCGCGCGGCGCTGACCGCTCGTGTACGACCGTTCGGGCAGATCCGCGGGGGCGCCGTTGTCGACCCGGCTCCGGGCGTCGTCCTGGCCACCAGGGCGAGCCTCCGCGCGTCTGCGGTGGGCGTCCTGCCGTACGGGCGGCAGGACGGGGCCGATCAGGAGGGATCCCGTCGCAAGGCGTCGCGCAGCGCGAGCAGTTCGCGGCGGCGGGAGCTCGCCCGTGCCAGGACGATCGCCGCGACCGCGATGAGAACGGCCCCGAGCAGGGCCGTGGCCAGGGTCACGGCCGTGGTGCCACGTACCGCGGCCAGCACCGTCGCGGCGGTGCCGGTCACCGTGGTGACCGCCAGCGCGAGCCGGGCCGCCAGCACCCGGTCCCGGGCGAACAGCGGCCGCCGCCTGCTCAGAACCCATCCGGCGACGCCGGCCCAGGCCAGCCCGACGGCGATCAGCGTGGCGAAGGCGGCTTGGGTGCGACCGGGCAGCGGTTGCGGCTCGGTGGCCCACAACACCGCGATCAGCGCTGCCCCGCACCCGCCCGACAGCCCCACGGCCGCGTACCGCATCCGCGATCGCAGCGAGGCCTCCGCCGCCAGCGCACGCTCCAGTTCCACCGGGACCTCGTGGTTCCGCTCGCTCATGCCTCGTATCCCCTCTCGACCAGTACGTCCCGCAGCATGCGACGCGCGCGGTGCAGCCGGCTCTTGACCGTGCCGGCCGGGATGCCGAGCACCTCCGCGCACGTGGCCAGGGGGAGATCCTGGAGATGGAAGAGGATCAGCACCTCCCGCTCCTGAGGCGGCAGACCACTCAGACCCGCCTCTATCGCCATCGAGGTCAGCACGCCGGCGAGTGCGTCATCGCACTCCGCAACGGACTCCTCCGCGCCTGCGCCGCTCCGCGCCGCCGACGTCTCCCGCGCCGTGTACACCTTCCGCAGATGGTCGGCCACCGTACGCCGGGCGATGGTGAACAGCCACGGGGCGAACCTCCCCGGCTCCCGCAGGCGTGGCAGTCCCCGGATCACGGCGACCCACACCTCCTGTGCGAGGTCGTCCGCGAGGTGAGGGGATCCGGCCATGCCCCGCACATAGCGCCACAGAGGGGCATGCCACACACGCACCAACTCGCCGATGGCCTCCCGATCCCCCAGCTGGCAGCGCACCACCAGGAGCCCGCCGTCCCCGTCGTCGCCCACCACACCTCCCGCTCCCGTTCACGCCTCACCAGGACAGTCGGCACCGGGGACGGAAAGGTTCGCAGGATCCCGAGCCACCTGGTCGGGGACCGTCAGAGATCCGCCCGATCGGTGCCCGTGACGGTGCGGGTCTCCGTCGCAGAGCTCACGGCGGAAGTGATCGCCGTTGGTACGGCAGGGCGCACAGCCTCCCGGGGCTTCCGGGGCCGCACGAGCGCGGTGAGCGTGGAGGCCAGAGTGGGAGCCGCCGCCGCGACGAAACACAGGGAGAGCGGGACCTGCCCCAGGAGCAGACCCGCGGTCGTGGTGCCTCCCGAGTTTCCCGCGTTGAAAGCGCTGTTCACCCATGTGCCGGCCTGGATACGGGTCTTCTCCGTGGCGCACTCGTCCGCGACCAGGTAGGCCGTCGACAGCGCGGGCGCGACGAACAGACCGGCGCATCCGACCGCGACGATCAGCAGGCGGAGGTCGGAGACGGCCCCTGCGGCCGCCAGCACCACGGACAGGGCGAAGGCCGGCAGAGGCAGGCGGTGCCTGCCGGGCAGACGCCACGTGCGGGCCCCGTACGCCATGCCCCCGATGACGCTGCCCACGGCCAGAGCGGCTTGGACCCATGCCACGGCCGCGATGTGGTGATGCCGTTCGGCGAAAGCGACCACCAGCAGCTCCAGGGCGCCCAATGACATGCCCACTCCCCCTGCCACACAGACCGGTGCCGTCAGCCGGCCCCGGCCACCCACTCCCCCATCTGCCGCAGGTCCCTGCTCCGAGCACGTCTCGGGGTCGTCGGCGCCCTCCCCGTGCGTGCCTGTCAGGGACGTGGCCGAACCACCCGTCACGGCTCCGGAGGCCTGGCTCCGCAGGAGAGGAGAGCCGGCCAGCACGAGTGTGCCGGCCAGGATCAGGACGGCGCTGACACCCACGCCGACGGCCGGGTTACCAAGAGCGATGAACAGCCCGGCCACCAAGGGGCCGAACACATACAGCAGCTCCTCCACAACCGTGTCCAGCGAGAAGGCGCGCTGCCGCAGTTCCTCGTCGGGCATCAGATCACTCCACACGGCCCGCATCACCGGCCCGAGCGGAGGCGCGCACGCGCCCGCCGACAGGCACAGGGCCAGCAGCGCCCCATACGGTGTTCCCGGACCCCACGTCGCGACCGCCAGCACCGCGAGCAAGGCCGCGTAGACGGCCGCCATGACCGGCAGAACCCGTCGCGGTCCTCGCCGGTCGAGCAGACGGGCGCGCAGTGGGGCCAGGAAGGAGGAACTGAGCCCGAAACACGCTACGGCCGCACCGGCCCGGGCATAGGAACCGGCCGTCTGGCTGAGTGCCACCAGCAGGGACAGAAAAACGATGCCGTAGGAGAAGCGGCCGACGGAGGCCGCGGCGAAGGTCCGCAGCGCGTACGGCCGGCGTACCACCGCAGCGTACGAAGGCGTCCCTGAAGCAGGGGGGAAGGACATGTGACGTTCCTTGTCGAGCGTGGCGCGCATGCGCGCCGAAGACAGGTCGAAGACGGCAGAGCCTTGATCCGCGCAGAAGGCGGTTGCGGTCTTCGGTCTACGCACGAAGGAGGAACATGTCCTGGACCGTACCAGCACCCACCACGACCTCGGTGCTCGCCGGCAACAGCCAAGGGGCGATGAGGTACGTGGCGGGGGTGTCCGGCGCATGGCTGCCAAATGGACCGCTCAGGTGGAACCGGAGCCCCGAGGTCATGCCTGATCTTGGGCGTATTGAGCCGCATACCAGGTGGAGTCGATGGCGGGATTGCGCAGGGTCCCCCAGAAGCGGTCATCAGGGATCGATGGCAGTGGCGGACTGCCCAGGTCCTCGTGCAGATCCGTACGCCAGTCGACAGTGAGGTGGCCGCGGATGCTCACGCTCTCGCAAACGGACCTGTAGGGCGAGCCCCAGATCCCGTGCACCATCTTCTCCGCGGCCCACCTACGAGCAGCGTCCCGGCGAGTGTTCGCCTGCGCGATCACCGTGCGCAGTCGCAGGGCCAGCGGGCTGGCCTGTTCCGGGCTTGGTGGGGCTTCGCCCCGGTCCAGCGCGTCCAGGACCGACCTGACCTCCGGGTACTTGTTCAGGCCCGTTTCCACAGCCACTCTGCGCAGCTGCTTCCGTGCGGCCGCGGCCACCTGTTCACGAGGCAGGATCGCGAGCAGCGCACCGAGTTCCTCAAGCCCGTCGAGGAAGCCGACATGTAGAACATCGGTGGGACTGCAGGACAGGTCCAGCTCCGGCAGTTGCTCGTCCGGTCGGGGAAGGGGGTCGTCGGCGCTGCCCCAATCCCGTCCGGGAGACCCGGCCCGCTCCCAGAGCAGTCGGCCGTTGAACGTGATGGCACCCCCGTCCCGGCCGCGTTCAAGCTGGTCGGCCAGCTCTGCCAGATATGGGCCCAGCGAGTCGGCCCGTCCGAAGGCGGTGCCGGTCTCATCGAAGAAGCGTCCGATCGCACCGTAGGAGTCCTGCCCCCGGCGGCAGTCGATCGTGAGACCGTCGGCCGTCGCTCCGTAGGAACCGAACTTCAGGTAGGTGTCGATCCAGTAGTGCTCGGCCTCCTCCTCGTCCAGGCCCTCGGCGATGCCCCGCATGAACCTGGTGTCCCCGACGATCTCGCTCACGGAGAGCAGCCGGTCATGTGTGCTGAACCGGAAGGCTTCCGCGCCGTCCCGAGCCCCGTTGTGCCGGAGCAGTGACGCGACCAGATCAGGAGGAAAGGTGACGCCCAGTTCCTCCTCCGCTGCTGCTATCTCCTCATGTTCCGCGGGCGGCCCAAGCGTGGCGAAGGTGCGAGGCGCGTTCTCGCGCAGCCACTCGTCGATGCGGTCCCACGACTCCCGGACCAGGTCTCTTCTCATGAGCTGAGCCTAGAGACAGACCCTGACAGCTTGACGGTAGCGGGGCGACCCGCCGGCCCCGTTCGGTGCCGTGCCCGCCAGGTCTGCCGCTCGGCTCGCCAACTCGAAGGCTCAATCGCCAGGCGAAACGGTCAGTCACAACGAGCGAGAACTATGAGTTTCCGGTCAATAAGACGTTTCCTTCCGATCGCCCGGTGATGGGCGGTCACAGCGTCCTGCTCAGTCGTCGAACCACACGACGAGGCGCACGTTGTCGTCGCCGTATTGTGCCGCGAGCGCCTTCATGGCTTCCCAGACGGGTTGCCACTCGCCGGTTTCGCTGACGGCGTCTCTGCGGCGGATGGTGACTGACCTGTAGAGCGTATCCCCGACGAGCCACTCACTTCCTTCGGGCCATTCCCGGTGTTCGCCTCTTTCAAGGCCGACGGCCTCGGCGAATGCGGGACTCCACGAGGCCTTGCCCGTCATCCTGAGCCCGTTCGGAGTCCGGCGGTACTCATGAAGCCGACTGTCGGGCTTCTCTGCGTACTCGTCCCAGTCGACCGTCTTCACCTCGGCCCACGTGATCCATGTGGTGCCGTGAAAGCCATCCTCGCCGTACCACTCGGTCAGCTGCGCCATCCGCGCGCTCACGGTGGCCGAGGCGTCGGCGGGCAGACCCCGACATGCGGCCAGGGGACGGAAGTTCGCGTAGTTGCGGACCCCGAAGAGACAACCGAACGCATCATAGTCACGGCCACCGTAAAGGGAGCCGAGGTCGTGTGCGGTGTACCAGGTCGGCTCCTGATGGTCCTGCGGCGCCCGATATTCGAGGAAGCCGCTGATGTCTGTACCCATGCCAGGCATTCTGCCGTCCCCGTCAACTGGTTTCGTCTGCAACGCATCGACGACCTGCGCACACGTGAGCTTCCTGGTCGGGAGGACCTGCGGCGAGCGCGGCGCCCTGTGTCCGAACGCGGCCTTCCGGCCGGTGCGGGATTTCCGGCTCTGACCGTGGTCCGCTTTACAGGCAAACGGGCAAGAGGCCGGGACGACGGCACGTCCGCCCTGATCGCGTGCGGGCGAACAAGGCGTACGCCTCCCGGAAGCACCGTGCCTACCTGCACCGCTCGTTCACCAGTCCCGGCCGGCGGTCAGCTCCTCCGCATCCGCGGCCGTGAACCCGTATGCCGACGCGAGGAAGCAAAACTCGTCGCAGATCCACTCACGTGCAACCGTCTCGATCTCGCTCCCGGCCGCCACGAACTCTTGGTCCAGCAGGTTGAACTCCTGCGTCGCGTCCTGGGTGAGCGCATACAAGGTCGCCAGATCCGACGGCTGATCGGCCTCAATCCGCTCGCACAGCCGCAGCAAGATCGCCCTGCCCCGGTCGACTACACGATCGGGAAAGTACGAGTCGTCGTACATCGGCCTCAGGAACGCGCGTCCCGCCACCTGCTGGTTTGTGATCGGCATGGCACTTCCCCACCTCTGCGAAGAGCTGATGCGCCGATCATGCATGGCACCACTGACAACGACGCCGCCTGTGCATGTCGGACCCCTCGTGAACAGGACTTTCACAACAGGGCCCAGCCGAGTAGGACTCCGTCGCACCTGCGGCCCCGTTCCCCGGTGGGGCAGTCGACGGCCGGCGCATCGACCGCGGCTGACTCGGGATCATGATGGGTGGGTTCCGGGCGGCGTCGCTGTTGTCCGGCGAAGTGGTCGACAGGCGGTGGGGGCGATGACGGCACGGCGGACACCGCGCATGCCGCCCGGACCCGGCACGCCGGTGGAAGCTTCGTTCCCGTGCTCGCCGGACTTTCGACGGCACCCGGCGTGGCCGCCGGGCCGGCGGACGCCCACGCCGCCGCGCTGTCAGACCTCCGCACTACACTCACCGCGCATGGCTCCTCCCGCTCACCGCGCTGCCACGGAAGACGACACACTTCCGCACGGCTGCACGCTCTGGCACAGGGGTCGAGGCCTCGGGGGTCTCGTCCGGAGGCGGCGGCGTCGAACGACGTGCCTGCCGCTTGCGTCATATGACGAGACGTCACCACCAGCCCGGCTGGTGGACCGTGGCCGCGCCGCGATCAGCGGATCGCCGAACTGACCGTGGCTACACCGAGAAAGGAAACAGTGTGAACACCGAGAAGGCTACGGCCCGACGTCTTACCGCCGAGGAGGTCTCGGAGCTGGGCCTCCAGGACGAGATCTTCGTCCCGGCCATCATGGAAGAGCTTTCGCTCGGCTGCTACGCGCCGGCCACCCTGACGAAGTCGGGCAAGAACTTCGAGGGCGGATCCTTCACCGCGAGGACGATCTTCGGTGAGGAGGTCCACATCCTCCCGGACAATGCCGAAGAACCCGGTATATGGGTCGCCGACGAGGCGGGCGAGGAAATCGAGGTACTGCAAAGTGCCGGGGTCCTCCTCAACCTCGCCCTTTTCGTGCCCAACGGCAACAAGGAATCGCTCGAGTCGCTCTACACCGCCGCCAGAGAAGCGTTCGGCGCGGGAATCGTCCAGCGGTGGAGCGAGGAAATCGTTGCCGTGCCGGACGTCAAGGTGGACCTCTTCGAAGAACCGGCCCGCGGGCGCAAGGGCACGAGTGGCCAGAACCGCGACCGTCGCGCCTTGGACATCTACCCGACCCGAGTGCGCTTCATGGAGGCCAGCGCCGGGTGGAAGTTCGTCCTCGAACTGCACCAGGAACACGTCGACGAGACACCGACGATCTGAGCCGCCCGCGGCAGCCCACCGGGCACGCCGACGGCGGCACAACGCCCCCTCCACACCGGAGGGGGCTCCGTCATCTACGGCGGGTTCCACCGGCCATCGGACTGACGAGGCCAGTAGGCCGTCCCCTCTCGACGTGCAGGCCCGCACCGGGAAATGAGCGACAAACCCCCTGCCAGTGCCCTGACCGCATGGGTTCGCCGGGTTGGTGGCCGTGGCGAGCCAACCCACGCGGTCACGGTGCCAGGGGCGTCCATGTTCCGAACGCGGCGGAAACGGCCGTGCGCACCACCGACCCGGTGACACGGCGACCGGTCGGCGGAGTGGCCTGAGTACAGTCGACCGATGCTGTGTATCGACTATCCGATCGCCACCGCCCGGCTGATACTCCGCCCGTTCCGGCCGGAGGACACGGAGGACGTTTGCGAGTACCAGCGCCGGCCCGACGTCGCCCGCTTCATGCGATGGGAGCCGCGCGGACCGGAGGACGTCCGGGTGGCGGTGGAGCAAATGGCCCGGGAGACCGAACTGGGCTCGGACGGGGACTGTCTCAGCCTGGCGGTCGTCGAGCCGGGCACGGGGACGGTCGTCGGGCAGGTCGAACTGGTCCTGATCAGCGCGGAACACCGCCAGGGCGAGCTCGGCTATGTCTTCCACCCCGCCCACCAGGGCAAGGGCTTCGCCACCGAGGCGGCCTTCGCCGTCCTGCACCTGGCATTCGACGTACTGGAGCTGCACCGGGTGATCGGCCGCTGCCACGCGGACAATGCCGCCTCCGCCGGGCTCCTCGAACGGCTGGGCATGCGCCGGGAGGCGCGTTTCATCGGAACGGAGTTCTTCAAGGGGGCATGGCGCGACGACCTGGTGTATTCCATGCTCCGGCGGGAGTGGCGGACCTCAGCCGTCCACGGGAGCACGCCAGGCACCCCTGAAACTTGACCGCCACGCTTCGTCCCTGCACCGAACATCCCGGGAAAACCCCGCCCATCCCTCCGGAGCCCAGTCGCCCCGGCAACCGACAAGGCCCCACGGTGTGGGGATCGCCCGGCATCAGCGCATCCATGCGGCCTCCCCTCGCCGGCTGACGGCAACCGAAGCCACCCCGCGCCTGCCCGGACGCTTCCGGGCCGCCCCGGAAGCCCTCGCGGTCGTCGGTGTGGCAGCCCTGAGCACACGACAACTCCCCGCGAGTTTTACCGCGTTGAGGACAAAGTATGGACGGCCAGATGCAAACTTCGTACGCTGGGCGTCGATTTCACGCGGAAGCACGCATCAACGTCGCGCAGCGCCACCGCCCCACTCGTACGTGCAGGAACTCCACTCCGCGGACGCGGGCCCCGCCCCGCTCGTGCCGCATCGCAGCGCCCAGCAGGAGGAAGAGTGACGCCACGCAAGTACCCGAACCTCCGCGGTCATCGCCCCGGAGCTCGAAGAATCACCGGACTGCTCCTCTCTGTGCTTGTCGCCGGCGGCCTCACCGCCGCCCCCGCCGGAGCGGACGAGCGGCCCTTCGCGGACCTGCCGCCCCAGGAGCCCGGCGTCACACTCCGCGTCTTCGACATCCAGTCCCCGCTGAGCGAACTCTGCGACCTCAAGCCGGCCCAGACCCCCAACGTCGACAGACTGATCCCCACCGCCGACTGGTCCTCCACCGACGGCTTCGGGTTCACCGACAACTTCGTGTCGCAGATCATCGGCAACATCGACGTCCCCGAGAGCGGCTCCTACACCTTCCGTCTGATCAGCGACGACGGCTCCCGCCTCTTCATCGGCGACCGCCAGGTCATCGACCACGACGGACTGCACGGCGCCGAGCCCAAGGACGGCGAGATCACCCTCACCCCCGGCTACCACGCCCTGCACATCGACCACTTCGACCGCGGCGGCGGCCAGCAGGTCACCCTGCAGTGGAAGCCGCCGGGCGCGGCCGACTTCACCGTCGTCCCGAACTCCGTGCTCAGTACCGACGCCGGCGTCGTCCGGGTCACCGCTCCCGGGCGCAAGGAGTGCGAGGGCACGTACGACACCCCCGGCGACGGCCTCCCGCTGACCTCGGTCCACCCCGGCTACACCCTCACCGACCTGCGCCCCGCCGGCTTCGAGCCGCAGGTCTCCGCGATGGACTGGCTGCCCGGCGGCCGGCTCGCCGTGACCACCTGGGGCGGCAGTTCCGTGAACGAGGGCGAGGTGTACGTCCTCGATCACGTCACGGGTGACAGCGGCCCGGAGCGGGTCACGTACCGGAGGATCGCCGGCGGTCTGAAGGAGCCGATGGGGATCAAGTACGTCGACGGAAAGCTGTACGTCTCGGAGAAGCACCAGCTGACCGAGCTGTCCGACCTCGGGGGCGACAACACCGCGGGTGAGATCCGCAAGGTCGCCGAGTGGCCGTACGGAGGGAACTTCCACGAGTTCGCCTTCGGCCTGCTCTACGAGGACGGGAACTTCTATCTGAATCTGTCCGTCGCCATCAACTACGGCGGCGCGACGACCGACCCGCAGCCGGCCGCGAACCGCGGCACGACCATCAAGGTGAACAAGAAGACCGGAAAGGTCAGTTACCTGGCCGGTGGCCTGCGCACGCCGAACGGGATCGGACGGGGCCCCGGCGACGAGCTGTTCGTCACCGACAACCAGGGCGGCTGGCTGCCCGCCTCCAAGCTGGTCCACATCAAGCAGGACCGGTTCTTCAACCACTACACCAACCCGGACGGCCCGTTCGACGACCGCACGGTCACCAAGCCGGTGCTGTGGCTGCCGCAGAACGAGATAGCCAACTCGCCCAGCACACCGATGCTGTTGAAGAAGGGGCCCTACGCCGGGCAGCTGCTGTTCGGCGACGTCACCTACGGCGGGATCCAGCGCGCCGACCTGGAGAAGGTCGACGGCGAATACCAGGGCGCGGTGTTCCGGCACACGCAGGGCCTGGAAGCGGGCATCACCCGGATCAGCACCGGACCGGACGGTGCGATCTACGCGGGCGGCCTCGGCGCAGACGGCAACTGGGGCCAGGAGGGCAAACTCCGCTTCGGCCTCCAGAAACTCACGCCGAACGGCAAGAGCGTCTTCGACATCAAGACCATGCGCGCCACCCGCGACGGCTTCGAACTCCGGTATACCAAGCCTCTGTCGGAGGAGACCGCCGCCAAGCTGACGACCGGCGCCTACTCCGTCGAACAGTGGCGCTACGCCCCCACCCCCGCATACGGGGGCCCCAAGGTCGACGAGGAGAAGCTCCCCGTCACCGCGGCCCGCGTATCCGGCGACCGCCGCACCGTGAGGATCACCGTCCCCGGCCTGAGGACCGACCGGGTGGTGCACCTCCGCTCGCCGCGCCCGTTCGCCTCCTCCGACGGCGAGCAGCTGTGGTCCACGGAGGCCTGGTACACGCTGAACGCGCGTCCGGGCCCCGAGTCCCCCGTTACCGCGTACGACGCCGAGTCGGCCCGGCTCTCGGGCGGAGCGGACATCGACACCGAGCACGCCGGCTACACCGGCGGCGGCTTCGTCGACGGCTTCGGCACCCAAGGCGCCACCGCCGCCTTCGACGTCGACGCCCCCGCGAAGGGCACCTACGACGTGGCACTGCGGTACGCCAACGGCCCGCACCCCTTCACCGGGACCAAGACGATCGGCGTCAGCGTCAACGGCGAAGCGCAGCGGCAGACGAGCCTGCCCTCCACCGGCGCCTGGAACCGCTGGTCCACCCGGTCCGAGCGGCTCGACCTGCGCAAGGGCCGCAACACCATCACCTACACCTACCGGCCCGAGGACACCGGGCACGTCAACCTCGACATGATCGAGGTGCGCAGACCCGGCAGCCGTATCGACCTGTTCTCCGGCGGCGGCGCCTCCAGCGAATGGCAGCACACCGACGGCCGCGCCGTCGCCTGGCCGCACACCGCCGAGGACTCCATCGAGGTGTGCTGCGGCGACATCCGCACCAAGCGGGCCTTCGGCGACTTCAGGCTGCACGCCGAGTTCCGGGTGCCGAAGCTCCCGGACGACGTCACCGGGCAGGACCGCGGCAACAGCGGCATCTACCTCCAGGACCGGTACGAACTCCAGATCCTGGACTCCTTCGGCGTGGAGAGGCTCGCCGCGAACGAGGCGGCGTCCATCTACAACAAGAAGGCCGCCGACCTCAACGCCGCCACCGCCCCCGAGACCTGGCAGACGTACGACATCGTCTTCCGGGCGGCCCGTTTCGACACCGCGGGCAACAAGACCGAGGACGCCAGGATCACCCTGGTGTGGAACGGCAGGACGGTCCACGACAACGTGGCCGTCGACGGCCCGACCGGCGGCGGCGACGCGGAATCGGCCGCGGCGGGCGCGATCCGGCTCCAGGACCACGGCAACAAGGTCCGCTTCAGGAACCTCTGGATCGAACCGCTCGACTGACAGGCGCACGCAGACGCGGACCGCGGCCCGGCCCCACGGCCCACCGGCGGGGTCTCCGCGGAACCGGGCGGCCCAGTGGCGCAACCGGCCACTGGGCCTCCCCCGGCATCCGGCCGCTGACGGTCGCCAGGCAAACCGCCTGCGCCCCGTCGGGAACCGGGAACGGCCCTCGCGCATCCCATCGGCATGACGATGAGGCTTTGGGGAAAGCTCGGGGCGATCGTGCCCCTGCTGGCGATCACGGGCTGCGGCGCCTTCGGGAACGAGGGGCGCGCATGTACGGACATCGGGGCGGAGTCAGGGGTGTCGGTGCTGTTCGACCCTGAGCCCGGAACGGCATACCGGCTGTGCGTCGGAGCGGTGTGCACCGAGGGCGAGGGCGCCCCGATCGACACCAGCGAGGCACTGCTGCGGGTACGGCTGCCGGACGCGGTGGGCGCCAAGAAGGTAACGGTGCGGCTGACCGGCACCCCGCAATTCAGCAGGGGCATCCCGAAGCCGCGCCGCCTGGATGTGAGCACGCGGGTCACGCTCCGCAGGACCCAGCCGAACGGCCCGGGATGCGATCCCGTCGCGTATCAGGCGGCTCTCCGCTACGAACCGGCCAAGGGGCTGGTCAACGCAGGCTAGCCAGACGGTCCGTCCGAGGAGGCGGGCGGTGCTCTTCTCGTCGGTGAGGATCCGCCTGTCCTCCCCGCCGGGCTGTCGGGGAGCCCGCGGGCCAGGGCGACAGCCGCTGCGGGGCGGCCCTGCGACCGGGGTCCTCAGCGCCCGCCGAGGGGGGCGCCTACGTCGCCACCCACCCCCGGATGACCTCCGCGACCGCCCTGACGTCCAGCGCGTCCCGGTCGATCCGTGCCGCCAGCTCCGCCGCTTCCTTCGCGCTCACGGTCACGATCGCCCCGCTCGCCGTCAGGTACGCCGCCGCCACCACCGCGCCGAACAGCTCGTTGGCGTACTCCAGGGCCGGCACGCGGATCAGCTGGTGCATCAGCGCGGCCGCACGGTGGTGCACCTCCGTGTAGACGGGGGTGTCCATCACCTTGTCCGCGTGCCGCGCCACGGCGGCGGCCACCGACCCAAAGTCGGTGATGTCCGGGTCACCGGGCATGTTCCGGTGAGCCAGGTCGAGCAGCCACGCCCTGTCGATGTGGACGATCACGCAGCGGCCCCCGCGCCGTCGCCGGCCTTCGGGTGCCCGAAGTGCTCGGCGAACGTGTCGCCCCAGGCATCCGCGAAGTGCGCGCCCGCGCCGAGGAACCGGTGCCGCAGGTCGTTCGCCTCGTCCGCCAGCACCTGACGGGCGTAGTCGGACACGCTCATGCCGGCGGCCTTGGCCCGCGCCTCGATTCCGGCAGCCGTGGCCTCGTCCACCCGCACGTTGATCTGCTTCTGACTGCTCATGCCCGCATCGTAGCAGCGGATACCATGCGCTACGCCGTTCGGCACACGTTCGCTCTCCGCTTGGACGCCCCAACGCTCCGCCGCCGGTCACCCGGCGCCTCCAGCGTCGGGGCGCCCTCCCTCGAACCAGCCGAATCCACGGCGTTCGGGAGCACGTCCGACCGCGACTGGCACTGGGAGATCCCCCGCGGTTTCGGTGCGCCCGACGAGAGCACCGCCACCACCGCACGGCGCGAACTGCTCGAGGAACTCGGAGGCAAGGTGGCCGAGATGATCCACCTCGGTGAGATCGCCACCGACACGGGCATGCACAGCGGCCGCGACCAGCTGTATCTCGCGCGGCTCGCCACGTCCTCGTTCTCCGGGACTCCCGGCCCCGACGCGCTTGAGGAGGGAATCGACGCCTTTCGCGCCGTGACCCCCGAGGAACTGCGGGCCATGCTCGCCGAGGGGCACATCCACGACGGGTTCACCCTGGCGGCGTGGAGCCTGGCCACGGCCCGCGGGCTGCTGCCGCCGGCCCCCTGAGGCCGACCCGGAAGGTGCCCGGGCCGTCGGCCGGTGAGCGATGCGATCCGATCGGGGCCTTGGCCGCGCATACCCGTCTCGGGTATCTCGAGCCGAAGGCGAGGACCGCGAGGGGTCAGTCCGGGTGTCCGGGCGCTTCTGCCGGCCGGCAAGGGGACCCTGCGGATCGGGTCAGGATCCTCGACCCCCGACGTGGGTCCAGCGTGGCCGCCCAGGCGACGGGTGCCGTGCTTGCGTCGCAATATTGGAAGCCGTGCCGCAGGAACAGTTCACCGTCACCGGTGGTCGCGGTGAACACGGGGTGTGTTCCGGTCTTGGAGAGCGCCGCCCGCAACAGGGCCGAACCGATGCCGCGGCCCTGGCTACCGGATGCGACGCAGAAGTTGTAGAGGACCACGGCGGCGCGACCGGTTCCCGAGGGACCTGTCCGCGGAAGTCCCCCGTGCCCGGATGATCGGTCCTGGTGGAAGCGCACCGCGACACAGCCTTCGACCTGCCCCGCCACTGTCTCCGCGACGAGGAAATCACCCGCGTGACGGGCGTAGTGGGCGAGTGGGCGCCCGCGCAGCGCGCCACTGGGGACGAACGCCGAGGACAGCTGATACAGAGCCAGGGTGTCGGCAGGGGTGGCAGCCCGCACCACGGCCGGACCGCCGAGGCGGCCGCCGGAGTCGGGCGCAGCCGTGGTCATACCTTCTCGCTCTCGTCACGTTGGGGGGAATGCGGTCTGCGGCTGCCGTCGCGTTCGCCACGCGGCACACGGACATCGCGGAAGCCACGCGTGGGTGAGGTGTCCTGCGTAGGGTGCGGTCGCCTGACGCGAGCAGCACGTGCTCATGGGCGCCGCTCCGGCCCGGCACGGCCTGGTTGGTTGGGGGCCGTGCCGGGGTGTGGTGCGGGTTGGGTTCAGCTGAGTGCGGTGAGGGTGAGGGTGGTGGTGTAGGTGCCGGGGTCGGTGGTGGTGGGCAGGCGGAGGTCGAGGGCGGCGCCGAGGGTGCCGGTGCCCTTGGTGTGGCCGGTGGTGGCGGAGCCGAGGGTGGCGGAGGTGGTCAAGCCGTCGCCGCCGTCGATGCCGGGGGTGACGGTGGTGCCGGCCTGGGCTCCGGCGCCGTCGGTCAGGACGGAGGGGGTCCAGCCGAGGTACTTGCCGGGCAGGCCGCCGGTGAAGTCGCCGACCTGGCCGGAGACCGACCAGGCGGGGGCTCCGGCGCGGGTGTCGGTGACCTTGACGGGCTTGAGGTCACCGGTCGACTGCAGGTAGGCGCCCTTGTTGACGGCCTCGGTCAGGGTGACGGCACGGTCGCCGGCGTCGATGGTCCAGGTGAACTCACCGGCCTGCTCCGGCACCGTCGCCGTGATCGTCTGCTCGTCCTCCGACACCGGCGGATCCGTCGTCAGGGACAGCGGGGTCCAGGCGTCGAGGGAGCGGTTGTCGAAGGTGTCCTTCCATGTCGTGATGTCGGTGAGCCGCAGGAAGGCGCCGACGCCGTAGGTGTGACCCGGGGTGAGCTTCCCGGCCGGGACGGTGAGGCCGATGGTGAAGGCGCCGCCGCTGGCCTGCATGGAGCCGTAGTACAGCTGTCCGCCGCTGCTGTCGGAGGATGTGGCGATCCAGTTGCGGCTTCCCGGCTTGCCGGGCTGCCAGACGTCGGCGTCGAAGAGGCCGACGTCCAGAGAGTAGGTGAGCGTGGGGCTCGCCCAGTCGGGCACGTCGAAGCCGGCGCCGAGGATGGTCAGCCGGGTCGTCGCGTCCGGGTCCACCGCGGTGCCGGGCACCGCCACGAGCTGCGGCTTGCCCGTGCTGCGGAAGACGCGTACGGAGAACGGGTCGGAAACGGTGCGCGTGCCCTCGGTGTTGGCCGCGACGACGCGCGCCGACACGCCGTTGGCATCCAGGGGAATCGAGGGGATCGCGAACTGCTGGGAGCCGGCTCCCGAGTACTCCGCGCCGGTCCAGGGCTTCCAGGTCGCGCCGTGGTCGTCACTGCGCTCCAGGACGACCTGGTCCGGGTCGACGGCGGGGTTGCCGGTGACCTTGAACCGCACGACGGCCTTCGTCCCCTGGATGGCGGCCAGGTCCCGGGGCGGTTCGGAGAAGGTGGGTGCCGAGTACGGGGCGGTGGTGAGCCGCAGGGCCGTGGACGTCGCCCGGCCGTCGCTGTTGGTCGCCACGATGCGTACGTAGGTGTTGTTCCAGGAGGAGTCAATGGCCGGGATGGTCAGGGACTCCCCGGTCGCGCCGTCGACGGCCGTCCACGGGCCGCCCGCCGAGCCGGCGCGTTCCCACTGGAGGTCGGCGTCGCCGTCGACGTCGGCGGTGACGGTGAGGTCCCGGCCCTCGACGTAGGGGGCGGCCGCCGCGGACGAGGGGTTCGCCAGGATGACGGGGACGTCCTTGACATCGGGGGCGGAGTCGAACCGCACCGACAGGTCGAAGGGCGGCTTGTCCGGATCGGCGTCGAGGCCACTGGTGTGCCAGTAGCTGGACAGCCCCGTCTCGTACTGGAAGTCCACGAACGACTGGGGCCACGAACCCCACTCGGGCTTCGCTTCCTTGACCGGGTCCGGGATCGCCGAGGTGGTGGAGCGGACCCCGTCGACGAGCGGGAAGTAGTCCACGCCGGAGAACTCCGGCGAGATCTGCGCCCCGCCGCCCGCGCCGGCCGTGGTGTCCAGCCGCACCTGGTCGAAGGTCGCGACGGTGACCCGGCGCGCCGGCACCTCTTCCTGCTCGCCCGGGTTGTCCCTGCTGGATCCCATGCCGCCGCTGGTGGCGGTGAGGGTGCCGGTGCCGTCCTCGGCGATGGTCAGGGTGGGGTCCTTGAGGTACCAGGTGACCAGGCCGGAGTAGGCGTTGGCGGTGAACGCGCCGTCCCAGTGGACCGTCGCCTCGCCCGTGGTCGCGTTCGCGGTTCCGGTGCCGTCGGTGAACAGGACGCGCTGGTTCAGCCGTGACCCGGTGGCCGGGATGCACTTGGTGGCGTCGGAGATGCCCTGGGCGGTGCCGTCGGAGACGCGGTGGATGATCCGCACGTCGCCCTGCGAGGGGCGGAAGTCCTTCTGCGTTCCGGCGGAGAAGTAGTTGCACCCGCCGTTGGCGGGGTTGCCGCCCTGGTAGATGTTGTTGACGCCCCATTCCAGGCTCGCGTGGCTCACGGGGTCGAGGCTTCCGCCACCCGAGATCACACTGAGTCCGGCCGCCGCGGAGGTCGCGGACGGGCCGTGGCCGTTGTCGACGACGACCCGGAACCGGGCGTTGTCGTCGGCCGGGCGGGACTTGAAGGCGTAGTCCGGGCCCGTCGCCTTGGCGATGTCCGACCATGCCGCGCCTGCCGCGTCCTGACGCTGCCACTGGTACGTGAACGGGCCGGTGCCACCGGCGCTGACGGTGAATCGCGCGGTCTGGTAGGCCTGTACCGAGGTGTCGTGGGGTGCCTCGACGACGGAGGCCGCCACCGGGGTGACGGTCAGTTTGGCCCCGTCGGAGGTGTGCTGGGTGAACGTGCTGTCGAAGACCTTGACCGAGTATGTGGCGCCGTTGTCCGCGTAGTTGGCGGTGAAGGTGTAGGACGCGCTGTTGCTGTTGGGCAGCGGGAGGCTGCCCTTGGCGTCCGTCCGGTACCACGTGTAGATGCGGGCACCGGGGAAGTCGACCGAGAAGGTCACCGACCCGCCGTCCGGAACCGTCTGCGGCCGCGGTTGCACCGCGAAGCCCGGATCGGATGCCGCGGCCACGCCGGAGCGGGCGCTGAGAGCGGCCACCTTGTGCTCGGCAGGGCTTGCGTGGGCTGCCGCTGTCGCTCGGGGGTGGGCCGGTGAGGGTGCGGCGACCGCGAATGCTGCGGCAGCGGCCACACACCCGATGGCCATCCGTACGGGGAAGGGTCTGGAACGCACCATGAAGTCCGCTCGTCGAAGGGGAAATGGCTGATGGAAGGGCGAGCCACCGGCTCGCCCCGACCCCCGTTGTGCGACATCGCCGGCGTCGGGCCGCCAAGGTCGCCGCCATCGCCGTCGGGTGGATTTCGACATCGCTGTCCCACCCGTGAGGGATGGGCTGACTGCTGGGGGTGTCACCCCCAGGCCCTCTCTGCGCCTCCTCGACACCGTTGTCCGCACCGCGGCCGTCGATGTCGAGCGCCAGCCAGCTTAGGATAGCCTAACCTAGCTTTTATGCCGACAGGCCGTCGGCAACATCTTGACTTAGGGCACCCTAAGTTGCCAGCATGGCGCCACGCACTACTCGGGAGGCACCGTTGTCAACACCCCCCTTCTCGGCGGTCATTCGCATCGCGAGCCAGGACCGGCACACCGAAACCGAAAGCGCCCCCTTCATCGGCGGCCTCCTGGGTGGCCGCTTCGGCGTGGACGCCTACGCCCGCTACACCGAGCAACTCTTCTTCGCGTACCGGGCCCTGGAAGAGGCCGCCGAGCAACTGACCCGGGACCCGGTCGCCGGCCCCTTCCTGAAGCCCGAACTGATGAGGGTCGACGCCCTCGAACGCGACCTGCGCCACCTGCTGGGCGACGAGTGGCGCGACCGCGTCGCACCACTGCCCGCGACCCGCCGGTACACGGAGCGGATCGCCGAGGTGGCCGCGACCTGGCCGGCCGGATACGTGGCGCACCACTACACCCGCTACCTCGGCGACCTCTCGGGCGGTCAGGTCATCCGGAGCATCGCGGAGCGGACGTGGGGCCTGGAGCACAAGGGCGACGGTGTCCGTCTCTACGTTTTCGACGGCATCGACAACCCCGCCGCCTTCAAGCGCCAGTACCGCGCCCTCCTGGACGCCCTGCCCGTGGGCGAACTGGAGAAGCAGCGCGTCGTGGAGGAGTGCCGGAACGCCTTCGCCCTCAACGGCGAGGTCTTCGCCGAGCTCGGCGGCCTCTTCCCGCTCAGCGCCTGATCGTCCGGCACCGGGGACACGCCCCCTCTCCGCCGTGAGCCGCGGGGAATCTCCCGCACTACCCCCAGCCCTGACGGCATCAAACTTAGGTTAGGCTTACCTAACTAGCGATTCCGGTGGTCCCGGGTGTTCACGTATGCCCGGATGATGCACAACCTCGTCCGCGGGCCGACCGCGGGGCGATACCGACGGCGGCCCGGGCGGCCCCGTCGTCACATTGGAGGCAGCCCTGTGACGGGCAACAGAAGGCCCCAGTCCCCGTATCCCGAACCGATGTCCGGGGCGACCCGCCTCATGGCATCCGGGCGGGGCACCGTCCAACGGGCCCTGCTCGGGGTGCTGTTGGTGGTGCCGATGCTCATCGGCGGCTGCGGCTCGCCGACGAGCGCGAGTCGTCCCGGACAGCCGGGCGCGAGCCGCACCGTCCCCTGGGACCAGGTGCGCCCGCTGTCCGACCCCCGCTCCCACAGCGGTCCCACGACGGCCACCGTCGCGGACGCGGACATCACCCCGGTGACCAGCTCGGCCGCCCCCGTGCTCCCCGCCTCGGTGACCGACGTGCAGGGCACCAAGGTGACCGTCGAGAGCACCGACCGCATCCTGGCACTGGACCTGTACGGAAGCCTCGCCGCCACGGTGTACGGCCTCGGCCTGGGCGACCGCCTGGTCGGCCGGGACCAGTCGACGGGCTTCCCGGCGGCCGCGAAGCTGCCGCTGGTCACCAGCGGCGGACACCAGCTGAACGCCGAGGCGATCCTCGCGCTGCACCCCACCGTGCTGATCACCGACACCACCCTGGGCCCCTGGGACGTCGTCCTCCAATTGCGCGACTCCGGCGTGCCGGTGGTCGTGGTCGACGCCAAGCGCTCCCTGGACACCGTCGGTGCCCTCGTCGACGAGGTCTCCGCCGCGCTGGGGGTGAAGGCCGAGGGCCGCGAGCTCCGCGACCGGCTGGACAAGGAGATCGCCGCCGAGCAGGCGCAGATCGCGAAGATCGCCCCGGCCGAGGCGGCGCGCCGACCGCGCGTGATGTTCCTCTACGCACGCGGTCAGGCCGGTGTCTACTACCTGTTCGGCAAGGGGTCCGGGGCCGACTCCCTCATCAGGGCGCTGCGCGCCGTCGACGTGGCCAGTGAGGCCGGCATCAACGGATTCACACCGCTGAACGCCGAGGCGATGGCCAAGGCCAAGCCCGACGTCATCATGATGATGAGCGAGGGACTGCGCTCCGTCGGCGGCGTCGAGGGGGCGCTGCGCCTGCCGGGCGTCGCCCAGACCCCGGCCGGGCAGCACCGCCGGATCGTGGACATGAGCGACTACCAGGTCCTGTCCTTCGGGCCGTTGACCGCCCAGGTGCTGGACGCGCTCGCTCGCGCCGTCTACGCACCCGACTCGCTCGCCCCGTCGTCCCCCGCGGGAGCGGCGTCATGACCGCGCTCGGCACGGCCACCCACGCCAAGAGCGGCCCCGCCGCGGTGGAGCCCTCCGGCGCGGCGGAGACGGCAGCCCCCGCGGGGCGCACCGCGCGGGTGGCCCTGTTCACCGCGCTCGGCGTCGCCCTGGTCCTGGTCGGACTCGGTTCGGCCGCGCTGGGGCAGTACGGGATCGGGTTCGGGGACGTCGCCGGCTCGGTGCTGCACCGCCTGTCCGGCCCGCTCGGCCTCGGGCACCCGATCGGCGACCCCTTCGCCGAATCGACCCTGTGGCAGATCCGCATGCCGCGCGTCGTGATGTCCCTCGTCGTGGGCGCCGTCCTGGCGACCGCCGGAGCGCTCATGCAGGGCGTCTTCGGCAATCCGCTCGCCGAGCCCGGCGTGGTCGGAGTGTCGGCCGGCTCGGCGTTCGGCGCCGCTTTGGTCATCGTCACCGGCCTCAACGTCCTGGGCCAGTTCACCGTCCCGGCGGCGGCCTTCCTGGCCGGGCTCGTGGCGGTGCTGCTGGTCTACCTGCTGTCCCGGGCCGGCGGCCGCACCGAGGTGGTCACCCTGGTGCTGACCGGCATCGCCATCAACGCGGTGGCCGGCGCCGGACTGGCGTTCTGCATGTTCTTCGGCAGCCAGACCGCCCGCGACCAGATCGTCTTCTGGCAGCTCGGCAGCCTCAACGGCAGCCGCTGGGCGTACGTCGGCAGCGTGGCGCCGTTCGCCGTGATCGGCCTGCTCGGCGCCTGCCTGCTGGCGCGCCGGCTCGACCTGCTCTCCCTCGGCGACCGGGCCGCCCGGCACCTGGGGGTCAACGTCGAACGCCTCCGCGTGATCTCGATCGTGCTCATCGCCGTCATGGTCGCCGCAGCCGTCGCCTTCAGCGGCATCATCGGCTTCGTCGGGCTCGTCGTCCCGCACCTGGTGCGGATGGCGGTCGGTCCGGGCCACCGGGTCCTGATCCCCGCCAGCATGCTCGGCGGAGCCGTTCTCCTCGCCACCGCCGACGTCGTCGCCAGGACCGCCATCGCCTACGCGGACCTCCCGATCGGCATGCTCACCGCCCTGGTGGGCGGACCCTTCTTCTTCTGGCTGCTGCGCACCACCCGCGCACGAGCGGGAGGTTGGACATGAGCGCGCGCACCGCGCTGGGAAGGCTCACCGGTCGCAGGGCTCCCCTGCCCCAGCCGCCGGCGCCGGGAACGGTGGCGCTGTCCGCCCGGGAACTGGGCCTGCGCATCGGCGGCACCTGGCTGCTGAAGGACGTGGATCTCGACCTGGCCGCGGGCTCCCTGCTGGCGGTCGTCGGCCCCAACGGCGCGGGCAAGTCGACCCTGCTGTCCCTGCTGGCCGGTGACCAGCCGCCCACGACCGGGACCGTCCGCGTCGACGGTCTCTCCGTCGCCACGGCCCATCCGGCCGACCTCGCGCGCCGCCGCGCGGTCCTGCCCCAACGCGCCGTACTGTCCTTCCCGTTCACCGTGGCCGACGTCGTGGCGATGGGCCGGGCGCCGTGGGGCGGCACCGACGCCGAGGACGACGACGAGGACGCGATCGCCCATGCGCTGACCGCCGCCGGCATGACCGGCTTCACGCAGCGCCGCTACCCGACGCTGTCGGGCGGGGAACAGGCACGCGCGTCCTTCGCCCGGGTCCTCGCCCAGGACACCTCGGTGCTGCTGCTCGACGAACCGACCGCCGCCCTCGACCTGCGTCACCAGGAGCAGCTCATGCGGACCGCCCGGGCCTGCGCCGACAGCGGAGTGGCGGTGCTGGCCGTCCTGCACGACCTGCAACTGGCCGCCGCCTACGCCGACGAGATCGCGGTGCTCCACGCGGGCCGGCTGGTCGAACGGGGCGAGCCCGCGACGGTACTCACCGAGCCGCTGCTCGAAGAGGTCTATCAGCTTCCCATCGAGGTGTACCGGCACCCCGTCACCGGCGCGGTGATGGTCGGACCCCGACGGCACAGCAAAGGAACACCCACACCATGACCACACCCCTCCCCCTCGTCACGGCACCGCCCGCCCCACCGGGAAAGCACCGGCCGCGCGGCGCCCGGCAAAGCGGCGGACGGCACCTGCTGTGGACCCTCGTCACCGCCGCCCTGACGGTGGCCGCGACGCTCCTGGTGCCCGCGCCCCCGGCCACCGCCGCCGCCCGGGTCACGCTGTCCCCGGGCACGGCCGACCCCGACTACGCGACCAAACTGCGTCTGCACGGCGCCGGCTTCCAGTCCGTGAAGAACGGATTCGGCGGCGTCTACGTACTGTTCGGCACCGTCAGCGGCAGCTGGCGGCCCAGCCAGGGCGGCACCAGCGGCGAGGACTACGTCTACGTCCAGGACTCCGAGACCAAGGACAACCGCGGCTACCAGCGGTTCGTGGCCTTCCCCGGAGACCCGACGGCCTACGCCGCCAACGGCGGCACCGTGAAGGCCGACGGCACCTGGGACGCCACCCTGGTCATCCCCGGCGCGGTCTTCCCGGCCAAGGGCCGCGACGGCGGCATCCGCCGGATCGACTGCCGCAAGGTCCAGTGCGGCGTGATCACCATCGGCGCGCACGGCGTGGCGAACCCGAGCAACGAGACGTTCACGCCCGTCCGCTTCACCACCCCGGGCAAGCAGGCTCCGGCCACGAAGTCCGCCCGGCCCGCCGTGTCGCAGTCGCCGAGCAGCGCTCCCGCCGCGAGCCCCGTCCCCGCGGACCCCTCGTCCGCGGCCGTACAGGGAAGCACGGCTTCGCCCGCCGCCTCACCGGCGGCGACCGGCGCCCCGGCCACCGCCGTCGCGGCGGACCCCGTCGTCAGCGCCACCTCGACCTCGGGGGCGGGCCGTCTGGCGGTGCTCGGCGCCGCCGTCGCCGTCGTCATCCTGGCGAGCTTCCTTCTGCTGCGCCGACGCAAGCGCAGCGCAACGTCCACAGGAACGGGAGAGAAGTGACAACCCGGATATCCAGCAACCGCGCGCGCACCCGCACCGCCATCCCCCGGCGTGCTCTCGCCGTTCTTGCGGTGGGTGTGGTGTCGGCGGCGGGCATGATGGTCGCGGGCGCCGCTCCGGCCTCGGCGGCCTCCGTCTCCGTGACGGACGCCACCTTCGCCTGGGGCCTGAGCGGGGAACAGGGAGGCGGCGCCTTCTTCGGCGGCTGCAACTTCCTGTCCGCGGGCAAGGCCGGCAACACCGGCTCGTCCCGCCTGTGGACCCAGGCCGACGGCCTCTACTCCACCCACTCGGGCAACGTCACCGTCGAAAAGCCCAACAACTCCGGCGACTACACCGAACCGACCTGGGCCACCAAGTGCCAGGACCCCAACGGCACCCCCGTCTCGGCGGGTTCGACGAGTTCGCTGACGCGCAACCGGGTGGTCTTCAGCAAGGGCACCGGCACCATCGACACCACCGCCCACACCGCGTCGATCCACTGGACCGGCTCCTTCACCTCCGTCTTCTACGGCGGCCTGACCTACTGGTCCGCCACCGACCCCACCCTGACCGTCAACCCCGACGGAACCGGCACCCTCACCGCCACCGCCACCGGCTACGGCGCCGACATGAACGACCCCGGCAAATGGGTCCCCCTCCCCACAACCACCATCACCCTCGCCACGTTCAACAACATCGACCTGGGCCCGAACGGGGTCACAGTGACCCCCGACTACCTCGGACAATCCGTGACCGTGCCCTCCGGCACCACCGGCCAGCCCGCCAAGTCCCCCACCAACCAGGCCCACTGGGGATCCTTCCCCCAGGACTTCGTCGACTTCCAGCAACTGACCGGCCAGTCCTCCTACTGGTTCACCTCCGGCGGCGCCCGCGACGCGGCCAAGCCCGCCACCCCCCTCACCCTCACCTACACGACCCGGCCGGACGGCACCGCCACCCCCACACCCAGCGGTGCCGGGACCACGCCCACGGCCTCCGCCACGCCGGCGTCCCCCGCAGGCACGGACAGTGCGTCACCGACGGATGGCACGACGAGCACCGCCGAGGGCTGCGAGGTCACCGACGCCGTCAAGGGGGGCAACCTGACCTGGGGTTTCAAGAAGAGCTTCCGCTCGTACGTCGGCGGCCCGTCCGGCAACAGCATCACAGCGGACAAGGGCCTGAAGATCCTCGCCCAGGACCTGGCCGTCGCGGGCAAGAACACCACCGGCACCTACCAGTGGCCCTTCGAGTCCAGCTCCGCCTACACGTCACCCGAGGACTTCACCGTCCAGTACGGCGGACGCGTCACCTACGCGTACCCGGCCCACTACTTCAAGATCGTGATCGCCGAGCCCCGCCTCGTCGTCCACGGCACGTCCGGCACCCTGTACGCGGACGTCAGCCTGACCGTCAACGCCCCGGACACCAAGCCCACGACCGACGCGCGGAACGACGTCGCCCTGGCCTCCCTCGACCTGTCCGGCGGCACCGCGGAGACCGGCGCCTCGGGCATCACCCGCACCGTGCACACCGCGATCCAGGACACCAAGGCCTTCACCTTCAACGGGAGCAGCTTCTACCAGAAGGGCCAGCAGCTCGACGACGCCACCGTCCTGCTGTCCGGCTGCACCGGCACCGGAGCTGCGCCCACCACCGGCCCGGACGAGACCACCGGCGGACAGGACACCGGCGGCGCGGGCGACGACTCCGCGCTCGTCCCCGACACCCGGTTCCGGCCTGACGCGCTGGCCAGCACCGGTATCGGCGCCCACGCCACCGGAGCCCTGGCCGCCGCCGCGACCGGCGCAGGCGCGGCCCTGGTCCTCCTGGCCCGACGCCGCGGGCGCACCACCGGCGTCCAGCGCTGACCTTCCTCCCCGCAGCAGCCGCAGGCATCTCGGACACAAGGGGGGGTGAGGCCGTCCGCGAGGGCTGGACGCCCACACGAGCCAAAGGGGCCGGGCCTGCCCGCCCAGCCCCCTGACCAGCGGGACACGACGTGTCCCACCGATTTCTCTACAGGAGAGAAGAAGCAAATGTATCGAATCACCGCGCGCCGAACCGGCCCGGCGGCCCGCCCCCGTACCTCCGCTTTCAGATCGCGCGGCATTGCCGCTGTCGCGGTGGGTGTGGTGTCGGCGGCGGGCATGATGGTCGCGGGCGGCGCTCCGGCCTCGGCGGCCTCCGTCTCCGTAACGGACGCCACCTTCGCCTGGGGCCTGAGCGGGGAACAGGGAGGCGGCGCCTTCTTCGGCGGCTGCAACTTCCTGTCCGCGGGCAAGGCCGGCAACACCGGCTCGTCCCGACTGTGGACCCAGGCCGACGGCCTCTACTCCACCCACTCCGGCAACGTCACCGTCGAAAAGCCCAACACCTCCGGCGACTACACCGAACCCACCTGGGCCACCAAGTGCCAAGACCCCAACGGCACCGCGGTCTCAGCCGGTTCGACCAACTCCCTGACCCGCAACCGGGTGGTCTTCAGCAACGGCACCGGCACCATCGACACCGCCGCCCACACCGCGTCGATCCACTGGACCGGCTCCTTCACCTCCGTCTTCTACGGCGGCCTGACCTACTGGTCGGCCACCGACCCCACCCTGACCGTCAACCCCGACGGAACCGGCACCCTCACCGCCACCGCCACCGGCTACGGCGCCGACATGAACGACCCCGGCAAATGGGTCCCCCTCCCCACCACCACCATCACCCTCGCCACGTTCAACAACATCGACCTGGGCGCCAACGGGGTCACAGTGACCCCCGACTACCTCGGACAATCCGTGACCGTGCCCTCCGGCACCACCGGCCAGCCCGCCAAGTCCCCCACCAACCAGGCCCACTGGGGATCCTTCCCCCAGGACTTCGTCGACTTCCAGCAACTGACCGGCCAGTCCTCCTACTGGTTCACCTCCGGCGGCGCCCGCGACGCCGCCAAGCCCGCCACCCCCCTCACCCTCACCTACACGACCGAGGACTCCGGGCCGACGGATCCGCCGGCGTCGGAGGACGAGCAGACGATCACGGCGACGGTGCCGGAGCAGGCCGGTGAGTTCACCTGGACCATCGACGCCGGTGACCGCGCCGTCACCCTGTCCGACGCGGTCAACAAGGGCGCCTATCTGCAGTCGACCGGTGACCTCAAGCCCGTCAAGGTCACCGACACCCGCGCCGGCGCCCCCGCCTGGTCGGTCTCCGGCCAGGTCGGCGACTTCACCGGCGGCCTGTCCGGCAGGTACCTCGGCTGGACCCCCTCCGTCCTGACCGACGGCGCCGGAGCCCAGGCCGGCACCGCCGTAGCCCCCGGCATCGACGGCGGCGACGGACTGACCACCTCCGCCACCCTCGGCTCCGCCACCACCGGCCACACCAAGGGCACCGGCACCCTCGGCGCCGCCCTCGACCTCCGCCTGCCCACCACC
>NZ_JBEZXR010000062.1:0-54143 GCF_040638135.1 Streptomyces sp. NPDC026673
CAGAATGCCCAGCCCCGGAGGCCCCGCACCCGGCCCACCCACACACGCGCGAGGCGGCACCTGACCGCGCCGGGCAATCGGGAGGGCGGGCGGGGGAGAAACCCCCCACATCCACCAAGACGCACCCGCACACGACAACCGGGCACCAGCAAACCGCACCCCGAGCCGCGCCGCAGGCTCACCCCGTCGTCACAAGCCCCCCGCGAGCCACCGCGAGCGCCGCCCCCGTCAGCACGGGAACCGGCACCACGATGCCGCACCGCCCGCACACCGGCCCCGCCCCGGGGTAGTGGTTGAGCCCGCTGCGCCACCGCAGATGCTCCTCGCCGCAGACCGGGCACCCCGTCCCCGGCCCCGCGTCGATCGCGGCGATGATGCGCCGCAGGACGTCGGCCAGGCGGTCGTCCGGGTGGACGCGGGGGTCGTCGCACCAGGCGACGCCGTTGCCGCCCCAGGTGCGCCGGTGCCAGTCGTCGAGCGCGCCGGGCTGCCGGATGCCGTAGTACTTCTCCTCCTTGCGGCGGGCCGCGAACTCCCGTTCGTAGGTGAGCCAGACGGCCCGCGCCTCCTCCAGCTCGGTGAGGGCCGCGACGAGCCGGACCGGGTCCGGCTCGCGGTCGCCGGGCGCGATCCCCGCGCCGGCGCACAGATGGTCCCAGGTCGCACGGTGCCCGTACGGCGCGAAGCGCTCGAGGCACCTGCGCAGGTAGGTGCGGCGCTGGGTGGGGGAGCGCCGGGGATCGCGCACCTGTCTCGCGAGACTTCGGAATCCGGCCATGGTGTGCCACCTCCGTCATCGGAATCGCATCGCTGTCGAATGGACGTAACGGACGGCGTTCCGGATCCATCCCCGGGGCGGCGAGTTCCAGCCGGGATGGCGTAGCTGAAACGTGACGCATGTTCACCTTACTGGCGGGTCAGCTTTGGAAGTAACCTGCGTCACACCGCGCTTCGGGAGGAGTGGTCATGCCATCCAGGTTTGGCAGGTTCAGAACAAAAATGAGAACGACCGCCGCTGCGGCGGTCCTGGCCCTGGGCGCGAGCCTCGTCGGGCCGTTGCCCATGGCGGCGCACGCCGCCCCCGTCACCGACTACTGCCAGGGGCGGTGCTCGGACATCCTGCCGCCGGGTCAGAACGGCAACGCCACGCTCGCCCAGATCCTGCTGAACCAGATCTTCGGCACCCAGCCCGAGCACGCCGAGGACCAGCTCGGCCCGTACGCGAACCTGGCCGGCGGCTACCAGAACCTCACCGACGCCACGATCGGCACCTTCTTCAACGACGCCTCCTTCGGCGTCCCGTCCGGGCAGGTCGCCTCGACGATCTCCCCCCGCGGTGACGTGACGATCACCCGCGACAAGAAGACCGGGGTGCCGCACATCTCCGGCACGACCCGGTACGGGACCGAGTTCGGCGCCGGCTACGCCGCGGCGCAGGACCGCCTGTGGCTGATGGACCTGTTCCGGCACGTGGGGCGCGGCCAGCTGACCCCCTTCGCGGGCGGCGCCCCGGCCAACCAGGGCCTGGAGCAGGAGTTCTGGCGTGCCGCGCCGTACACGGAGGCGGATCTGCAGGCCCAGATCGACTGGATCGCGACGCAGCACGGGGACCGCGGCCGGCAGGCGCTGGACGACGTCAACGCCTATGTCGACGGGATCAACGCCTACATCGCCGCGTCCGACAGCGGCCGCTACTTCCCCGGTGAGTACGTGCTGACCGGTCACAAGGACGCCATCACCAACGCCGGCACCATCGAGCGGTTCAAGCCCACCGACCTGATCGCCCTGGCCTCCGTGATCGGCGCGCTGTTCGGCACCGGAGGCGGCGGCGAGGTGTCCAACGCCCTGTCGCTGCTGGCCGCCCAGCAGAAGTACGGCGTCGCCGAGGGCACCCGGGTGTGGGAGTCCTTCCGCGAGCGCAACGACCCCGAGGCCGTCCTCACCGTCCACGAGGGCGAGAGCTTCCCGTACGCCGTCCGGCCGGAGAACCCCCAGGGCAGGGCGCTGCCCGACGCCGGGAGCGTGACGACGGAGCCGCTGGTCCACGACCGCACCGGCAGTGCCGCCGGCGCCAAGGCGTCGGCCGCCTCGAAGAGCGCCACCACCGCCGCGCTGTCCGCGAACACCCGGGGCATGTCCAACGCGCTGCTGGTCAGCGGCGCGCACACCGCGAGCGGCCACCCGATCGCCGTCTTCGGCCCGCAGACCGGCTATTTCGCGCCACAGCTGCTGATGCTCCAGGAGATCCAGGGCCCCGGGATCAGCGCCCGCGGCGCCTCCTTCGCGGGGCTGAGCATGTACGTGGAGCTCGGCCGCGGCCAGGACTACGCGTGGAGCGCGACCACCTCGGCCCAGGACATCACCGACACCTATACCGTCGAGCTGTGCCAGGACGACGTCCACTACCTCTACCGCGGCACCTGCACGGCCATGGAGAAGCTGGAGCGCACCAACTCCTGGAAGCCGACGACCGCCGACGGCACCGCGGCCGGCTCCTACCGGATGCAGATCCACCGCACCAAGTACGGCCCCGTGACGCACCGGGCGACGGTCGGCGGCAAGAAGGTCGCCTATGTGTCGCTGCGCAGCTCCTACATGCACGAGGCCGACTCGGTCATCGGCTTCCAGATGCTCAACGACCCGGCCGCCGTCACCGACGCGGCGTCCTTCCAGCAGGCCGTCCAGCACATTAACTACACGTTCAACTGGTTCTACGCCGACTCCCGGCAGGCCGCCTACTTCAACAGCGGCACCAACCCCGTGCGGGCCGCCGACGTCGACCCGACCTTCCCGGTGCGGGCCGAACCCGCCTACGAGTGGCGCGGTTTCGACCCCGCCCACAACACCGCCGACTACACGCCCGCCTCGGAGCACCCACAGTCCGTCGGCCAGGACTACTACGTCTCCTGGAACAACCGGCAGGCGAAGGACTACGACGCGGCCGGCTTCGGCAACGGCTCCGTACACCGCGGCAACCTGCTGGACGACCGGGTGAAGAAGCTGGTCGCCGCGGGCGGGGTCACCCGGGCCCAGCTCACCAAGGCGATGGCCGACGCGGCCCTGACCGACCTGCGCGGCGAGGACGTGCTGCCCGACCTGCTCAAGGTGCTCCGCAGCGGCACGATCTCCGACCCCGCGGTGTCCGCGGCCGTCACCAAGCTCTCGGACTGGGTGGCCGCCGGCGCCAAGCGCAAGGAGACCTCGCCGGGTTCGCACGCCTACGCCAACGCCGACGCCGTGCGGATCATGGACGCGTGGTGGCCGCTGCTCGTCCGGGCCGAGTTCGAACCGGGCCTGGGGAGCGAGCTGTACGCGGCGCTGACCGCCAACCTCACCGTCGACGAGGCGCCTTCGGCCGGGCACGGCCCGACCGGCTCGCACGCCGGCAGCTCCTTCCAGTACGGCTGGTGGTCCTATGTCGACAAGGACATACGGGCGGTGCTCGGCGAGCCCGTGCAGGGCGGACTGGCCCGCACGTACTGCGGCGGCGGCGATCTCGCGGCCTGCCGGGACGTGCTGACCGGCACCCTCAAGCAGGCCGCCGCCCGGACCTCCGCGCAGGTGTACCCGGGTGACGAGAACTGCTCCGCCGGCGACCAGTGGTGCGCGGACACGATCATCCACCGCACCCTCGGCGGCATCAAGCACGGCAAGATCAGCTGGCAGAACCGCCCGACCTACCAGCAGGTCGTGGAGTTCCCCGCCCACCGCTGACCCGCCGTGCACGGCCCGCGCGGGCCGGCGACCGGCCCACGGCCTCAGGCCAGGAGCCGGCCCGCGCGCAACACGATCCGCGCCAGTTCGGGGTGGCAGATGTCGCTGTGCGCCCCGGAGGGCGCACCGCCGCGGCACACCACGGCCGAGGCGTCCACGCTCACGCAGCCGGCCTGCGGGAAGACGCCACGCAGCGCCTCGGCCAGCGGCATGTCCATGGTGTCGGCGACCGCCTTGATGCCGTCGTGGCCCGTCGCGCCCCAGCGGCCGCCCGGGTCCGGCCCGAACCCGCGGTCGTCGCCCGCCAGCCGGGAGGCGATCGGGTACATCGTGCCGAGCGCCATGTCGTGGCGTGAGTAGCAGGACACCACCGGGCCCGCCACCTTGAGCCGGGCGCTGCTCAGCGCGCCGCCGTGCGCGCCGTCGTGGGGCAGCCGGGACGCGAAGGCGTAGTGCGAGAAGGCGCCTTGGAGCAGGGTCACCGACTTCACGGCGCGTACGCCGTCGGGCAGCCCGCGCAGTGCGTAGGAGACCAGCCGGCCGCCGAAGCTGTGTCCGACCAGGTGGACGGAGAGCGAGGGGTGGGTGCGGGCCAGCCGGCCCAGGAGGGGGCCGAGGCCCCGCTCGCCCACCGTCCCGGCCCGCCGCTTCATCGCGTAGTACGTGGCCTGGCGCAGCATCTCCTTGCCACCGTTCCACAGCCGCGTCCAGCCGCCGCCCGCCAGGGGAAGCCCGGCGCCGCCCTCCAGCGCCGCGGCGTACTCCTCGCAGGCGGCCACCGGGTCGCCGCACAGGACGGCCGGTTCCGCGGCCGGCGCCGCGTCCGAGGTGTCGTCGGCGCACAGCCCCGCCACGGCCTCCGGCGGCACCCCGGTCAGCCGCCGCACCAGGGCGGCGAACTCCGCGAACGGCTCCTCGCCGTCCGGGCGTTCCTCCAGCAGTTCGGCGATCCGGCGGATCTCCTCCGCGCGTCCGGGGAAGACCGCCACGAGAGCGTCGCGCGTGGCCGCGTCGAGCGCCGGCTCGGGCCGCCGCGGTTCCGGGCCGGGCAGGAGGCCCTCGAAATCGGGGATCGGCTCGTCCGAGAAACGCATCGACGGCCACAGCACGCCCACGTAGCCCATGACCGTGCCGGGCCGCGCGCGGTCCGCGAGCAGGCCGGGGACGGGGGCGAGGAAGCGGTCGTACAGACGGGTCGCGCCCGAGCGGTCGCTGTTCCAGCCGTGCGAGAAGACCAGCAGGTCGGTGACGCCCTCCGTGCCGACGCCCGCCGTGAGGCGGTCCCGCTGCGCCCGGTCGGGGTCGCCGTCCGCGTCGAAGGTCATCTCCCAGTACGGTTCGACACTCATTCCCGGCATGACCGTCCCCCTGGTTCGCCCGGCACGATGCGGTCGCATCATCCCAATCCGGAGCGGGTCGGGCCATACACCGCGCAAGGGCAATTCCCGCACCTCCCGGGTGTGCCCTTCACAAGGTGTGACCGACCGCTTAGTATGCCGGGCGGAGCCGTTCCGAGTCGAAGGAGACGCGATGGAAGCGCTGCGCGATGCCCGGGTGGTCGTCACCGGTGCCGGAGGCGGGATCGGGGCGGCGCTGGCGCGGAGATTCGCGGGCGAGGGCGCACGCGTCGTCGTCAACGACCTCGACGAGGGCGCCGCCAAGGCCGTCGCGGACGAAATCGGCGGCATCTGCGTACCCGGCGACGCCTCGGCGGTCGTGGAGCCGGCCCGTGCGGCGCTGGGCGGGGGCATCGACGTGTTCTGCGCCAACGCCGGCATCGGCAGCATGGCCGGGGCCGAGGCGGAGGACGCGGTCTGGGAACGTGTCTGGGACGTCAACGTCATGGCGCACGTCCGCGCCGTCCGCGCGCTGCTCCCCGAATGGCTGGAGCGCGGCGAGGGCCGCTTCATCGCCACCGTCTCCGCCGCCGGACTGCTCACCATGGTCGGCGACGCCCCGTACTCGGTCACCAAGCACGGCGCCCTCGCCTTCGCCGAATGGCTCGCCGTCACCTACCGCCACCGGGGCGTGCGGGTCCACGCGGTCTGCCCGCAGGGAGTGCGGACCGACATGCTGCGCGCGGCGGGGCACGCGGGCGACCTCGTGCTCGCCCCCACCGCCATCGAGCCCGAGGACGTCGTGGAGGCCGTGTTCCGCGGCATCGCCGACGAGCGCTTCCTGATCCTGCCGCACCCCGAGGCCGGTGCCTACTACACCGCGCGCGCCGGGGACACCGACCGCTGGATCGACGGCATGAACCGGGTGCAGCGCAAGCTGGAGGAGGGGCGCGGCGCGTGAGCCCGTCCGGGAGCCGGCCCCGGCCGCGGCACTTCGGCGAGGTGCTCCACACCCTCCCCGATCCGGCGGCCGGCCCGCGGGCCCCGGTGGACCCTTCCGAGCCGATCGCGCACCGCGAAGAGCGCCCCGCGGCATAGGCGTACCCGCGCGAGATCGAGGGTCCCGCCCGAGCCGCCCACGAGGTCGAGCGGCAGGATCCTCCGCAGGGAGCCGCGCTCACGACGGGATCGAGCCACATACCGCTCGGTATGCTGTCGGGGCGCACCGGTACGGAGAGAGGGCAGGCCATGGCACGGAGCAGCACCCCACCCAAGGCGACGGCGACCGCGGTACCCCAGCGGCTGCTGGCCGAGGCCACCAGGCTCTTCGCCGAGCGCGGATACGACCGGACGTCCGTGCAGGAGATCGTCGAGGCCGCGGGCGTCACCAAGGGCGCGCTCTACCACTACTTCGGCAGCAAGGACGACCTCCTGCACGAGATCTACGGGCGCGTGCTGCGGCTGCAGATGCAGCGCCTGGAGGCGATCGCCGACAAGGAGTCGGAGCCGGTCGCGGACCGCCTGGTCGAGGCCGCCGCCGACGTCGTCGTCACCAGCATCGACAACCTCGACGACACCAAGATCTTCTTCCGGTCGATGCACCAGCTCAGCCCGGAGAAGCAGAAGGCGGTGCGGGCCGACCGCCGCCGCTACCACGAGAAGTTCCGCGCACTGGTCGAGGAGGGGCAGCGCGAGGGCGTGTTCCGGCGCGAGGTCCGGCCGGATCTCGTCGTCGACTTCTTCTTCGGCGCCGTGCACCACCTCGGCACCTGGTACCGGGAGGACGGGCCGCTGTCCGCCGGCCAGGTCGCCGCCGATTTCGCAGACATGCTGCTGCACTCCGTGCGGCAGCCCTGAACCGAACCGGGAGCAGACCGCATGAAGGCATGGCGAGTGCACGAGAACGGGGAGCCGCGCGCGGCGATGCGCCTGGAGGACGTCCCCGACCCGCAGCCGGGCCCCGGTGAACTGCTCCTGAAGGTCCGCGCGGCCAACGTCAACTTCCCCGACGCGCTGCTGTGCCGCGGGCACTACCAGGTGCGCCCGCCGCTGCCCTTCACCCCGGGCGTCGAATTGTGCGGCGAGGTGGCCGCGGTCGGCGAGGGGGTCACCGGGCACCGGGCCGGCGACCGTGTCATCACCCCGGCCGCGCTGCCCGGCGGCGCCTTCGCCGAACTCGCGGTCGTCCCCGCCGCGGGCGTGCTGCCCGCGCCCCCCGCGCTGGACGACGCCGAGGCCGCCGCCCTCCACATCGGCTACCAGACCGGCTGGTTCGGGCTGCACCGGCGGGCGGGGCTGCGGGCGGGCGAGACCCTGCTCGTGCACGCGGCGGCCGGCGGAGTCGGCAGCGCCGCCGTCCAGCTCGGCAAGGCGGCGGGCGCCACGGTGATCGGTGTCGTCGGCGGCCCCGAGAAGGCCAAGGCCGCCCGCGAACTGGGCGCCGACATCGTCGTCGACCGCACCCGCGAGGACTTCGTGGCCGTCGTCAAGGAGGCCACCGGCGGGCGCGGCGCCGACGTCGTGTACGACCCGGTGGGCGGTGACGCCTACACGCGGTCCACCAAGTGCGTCGCCTTCGAGGGCCGGATCCTCGTCGTGGGCTTCACCAGCGGCAGGATCCCCAGCCCCGGGCTCAACCACGCCCTGGTCAAGAACTACTCCATCGTCGGCCTGCACTGGGGGCTGTACAACACCCAGGACCCGGCCGCCGTGCGCGGCTGCCACGAGGAGCTCACCCGTCTCGCCGCGGAAGGCGCGATCAGGCCCCTGGTCAGCGAGCGGGTCCCGCTGGACGGCGCCGCGGACGCGGTCCAGCGGGTCGCCGACGGCACGACGACCGGCCGCGTGGTGGTCGTGGCCGGCTGATCGCGGGCCGCGCGGAGGGGCGAGCCGGGGAACTCCCGGCTGCGGCGGTCCCGGTGGCGCCTCCCGGCGACGGGAACACCGTCGCGGGGCACACCGGCCGGGCCGTACGCCGACCGGGCGCGCCGATGGCGGGCCCGCCGCGTACCGGCCGCCCGCGTGTGCGGCTCCCCGGGCCAGGGCCCGGGGAGCCGCCGTCATCCGCCGTTCGTGACGCCCGCTCGTGACGCCCGCTCGTGGCGCCCACTCGTGACGCCAGTTCGTCACGCCAGTTCGTCACGCCCGCTCGGCGTACCGCTTCAGTTCGCGCCGCGCCAGGGAGCGCTTGTGGACCTCGTCGGGTCCGTCGGCCAGCCGCAGCGTGCGCGCGGCCGCGTACAGCTCGGCCAGCGGGAAGTCCTGGCTGACCCCGCCCGCGCCGTGCAGCTGGATCGCGCGGTCGAGGATGAGCCCGACCTTCTCCGGCGTGGCGATCTTGATGGCCTGGATCTCGGTGTGGGCGCCCCGGTTGCCGACGGTGTCCATCAGCCAGGCGGTCTTGAGCACCAGCAGCCGCAACTGCTCGATCTCCACCCGCGCCTCCGCGATCCACTGCTGGACGACGCCCTGCGCCGCGAGCGGCTTGCCGAAGGCGACGCGTTCGGTGGCGCGCCGGCACATCAGCTCCACGGCGCGTTCGGCCATGCCGATCAGCCGCATGCAGTGGTGGATGCGCCCCGGCCCGAGCCGCGCCTGGGCGATGGCGAAGCCGCCGCCCTCCTCGCCGATCAGGTTCTCCGCGGGTACCCGCACGTCGTGGAAGACGACCTCGGCGTGACCGCCGTGGTCCCCGTCGTCGTAGCCGAAGACCCGCATGCCGCGGCGCACTTCGAGGCCGGGGGTGTCGCGGGGCACGAGGACCATGCTCTGCTGGCGGTGCCGCTCCGCGGAGGGGTCGGTCTTGCCCATGACGATGAAGATCCGGCACTTCGGATTCATCGCGCCGGAGATGTACCACTTGCGGCCGTTGATGACGTACTCGTCGCCGACCCGCTCGATCCGCGTCTCGATGTTCGTCGCGTCGGAGGAGGCGACGTCGGGCTCGGTCATCGCGAAGGCGGAGCGGATCTCGCCCGCGAGCAGCGGCTCCAGCCAGCTCTTGCGCTGCTCCTCGGTGCCGAACTCGTTCAGCACCTCCATGTTCCCGGTGTCCGGCGCCGCGCAGTTGAGGGCCGGCGGGGCCAGGTGCGGGCTGCGGCCGGTGATCTCGGCCAGCGGCGCGTACTGCAGGTTGGTGAGCCCCGCTCCGCGCTCACCGGGGAGGAAGAGGTTCCACAGCCCGCGCTCGCGGGCCTTCGCCTTCAGCTCCTCCACGACCGGCGGCGCGGACCAGACCGCCTCGCCCTCGGCCTCCTCGCGCTGCCGGTGGAAGACCGGCTCGGCGGGGTAGACCTGCTCGTCCATGAAGGCGAGCAGCCGCTCGCGCAGTTCCCCGGTCCTCGCGTCGTACCCGAAATCCATGGCTCAGCCTTCCTGAAGCGTCCGCAGGCCGTTGTCGATGAAGGCCGGGACCAGGGCGCCGATCCGGTCGAAGCCGGCGCCGAGGGTCTGGCCGAGGGTGTAGCGGTAGTGGATGCCCTCGAGGATCACCGCGAGCTTGAAGTAGGCGAAGGCGGTGTACCAGGCGACCGAGGACACGTCGCGACCGGAGCCGGCGGCGTAGCGCTCGATCAGCTCGTCGGGGGAGGGGTGGCCGGGCGCGCCGCCGGTGACGGAGACGGGGGTGCCCGGGGTGGGGCGCAGCTCGCCGTACATGAGCAGCAGGCCGAGGTCGGTGAGCGGGTCGCCCAGGGTGGACATCTCCCAGTCGAGGATGGCCCGGACGGTGTCGTCCGCCCCGACCAGGACGTTGTCGAGCCGGTAGTCGCCGTGGACGACCGCCGCCGGTCCGGAGGCGGGCAGCCGGCTGCCCAGCAGCGCGGCGAGTTCGTCGATGCCGGGCAGCTCGCGGCTGCGCGAGGCGTCGAGCTGCTTGCCCCAGCGGCGCAGCTGCCGCTCCAGGAAGCCTTCCGGGCGGCCGAAGTCGCCGAGGCCGGCGGCCCCCGGGTCCACGGCGTGCAGCGCCACCAGGGTGTCCACCAGGCGCAGCACGATCTCCCGGGTGCGCTCGGGGCCGAGCGCCCTGAGCTGCCCCTCGGTGCGGTACGGCGTGCCGTCGACGAAGTCCATGACGTAGAAGGGCGCGCCGATGACCTCGGGGTCCTCGCAGAGCAGCACCGCTCCGGGCACGGGCACGGGGGTGTCGCGCAGGGCGCTGATCACCCGGTGCTCGCGGGTCATGTCGTGCGCCGTCGCAAGGACGTGGCCGAGCGGGGGCCGCCGGACGACCCAGCGCGAGACGCCGTCCGTCACGGTGTAGGTCAGGTTCGACCGGCCGCCCTCGATGAGCCCGCCGTCGAGCGTGCCCGCCACCAACCCGGGCCGCTCGGCGTCGAGATGCCGCCGCAGCCGCTCCAGGTCGAGTCCCGGTGGGTTCTCCGTCCCGCTCATCCTCGCTCCTCGCCACTGTCAAAGCCGTCCCGGCTATCATGCCGACCAGTCGGTATGTAGTCCAGTCCGCCACCCGGGCCGCCCGCCGGGAAAAGCAGGTGACCGGCTTTTCCGGCGCTGCGAGACTGGCGTCCATGATCCCGATCGCCGCCCTCGACTCCCTGTACGGCCTGGCCCACGGTGACGCCTTCGGAGACCGCTGGTTCTTCACGCCGCACGAGGAGCGGGACGGCGCGATCGCGCGCCGGACCACCCCCGCCGATCTTCCCTGGTACTGGACCGACGACACCGCCCAGGCCCTGACCCTCTGCCGGCACCTCGCGGCCACCGGCGGCTCCGTCGGGCAGGACGCCCTGGCGGCGGACTTCGCCGAGACCTACACCGCCGACCCCTACCGCAAGTACGGCCCCTCCATGCACGACGTCCTGCGCCGGATCGGCGCCGGGGAGCCCTGGGCGCACGTCGTGGGCGGGCAGTTCGGCGGGCAGGGCTCGTACGGCAACGGCGCCGCCATGCGCGTCGCGCCGCTGGGCGCCTGGCTCGCCGCCGACCTCGACGCCGCAGCCGCTGCCGCCGCCGAGCAGGCCGCCGTCTCCCACCGCCATCCCGAGGCCGTCGCCGGTGCCATCGCCGTGGCGCTCGCCGCCGCGTTCGCGGCCCGCAGCCGCGGCGGCCCGGCGCCGGAGGACCTGCCGGCGCGGGTGGCCGCCCGGTTGCCCGACAGCGAGGTGCGCTCCGGTCTGCGCATCGCGAGCCGTCTTCCCGAGGGCACGTCCGTGCGGCACGCCGCCGAGGTCCTGGGCTCCGGCTACGGGGTCTCCGCGCAGGACACCGTCCCCTTCTCGCTGTGGTGTGCCGCGCGCCACCTCGACGACCTCGAGGGCGGCCTGTGGAACACCGTCGCGGGCCGCGGTGACATGGACACCACCTGTGCCATCGCCGGTGGCGTCATCGCCGCCCGCACCGGCGTGGCGGCTCTACCGGCTTTCTGGCATGCCGCGTTGGAGCCGCTGCCGGACTGGGTCCCCGTGCTGCCCGGCGACCCGGCGGAGCGGCGCCGACCTGCACATTCTTGACGGGTATCCGGACGCCACCTAGTGTCGCGTTCTGGTGAACGTACGATATTCACATATGTGAACGCAAGGGGTGGCGGGCAGTGGGACAGCACAGGGACCTGACAATCACCGGGGTGCGCCTCACCCCCGTCCTCATCTCCGACCCGCCGCTGCTCAACACCCAGGGCGTGCACCAGCCCCACACCCCGCGCCTGATCGTCGAGGTGACCACGGCGAGCGGGGTGACCGGCGTCGGGGAGACCTACGGCGACACCCGCTACCTGGACCTCGCGGGGCCGCTGGCGGACGCCCTCCCGGGCTGCCGGGTCGACGATCTGAACAACCTTCCGGTGCTCGCGGCCCTGGTGTGCGCCACGCCCGAGGAGACCTCGGACGCGGTGGACGCGGGTGGCCTGCGCGGTGTGCAGACCGCTGACAAGCTGCTGCTCTCGGTCGTCTCGGCCTTCGAGGTGGCCTGTCTCGACGCCCTCGGCAAGGTGCTCGGGCTGCCGGTGCACGCCCTGCTCGGCGGGAAGGTCCGCGACACCGTCGACTACAGCGCCTACCTCTTCTACCGCTGGGCCGAACACCCCGGCGGCCAGGACCCGAAGGACGACTGGGGCGCCGCGCTCGACCCCGCCGGGGTGGTCGCGCAGGCCCGCAGGTTCGCCCGCCAGTACGGCTTCACCTCGTTCAAGCTGAAGGGCGGCGTCTTCCCGCCGGAGGAGGAGATCGCCGCCGTACGCGCCCTGGCCGCGGCGTTCCCCGGGCAGCCGCTGCGGCTGGACCCCAACGGCGCCTGGTCGGTGGAGACCTCGCTCCACGTGGCGCGGGAGCTGGGCGACGTCCTGGAGTACCTTGAGGACCCCGCCTCCGGCACCGCCCGGATGGCCGAGGTGGCCGCCGGCACGGACCTGCCGCTCGCCACCAACATGTGCGTGACGACCTTCCCCGAGATCGCGGAGGCCTTCACCAAGGACGCGGTCCAGATCGTGCTCTCCGACCACCACTACTGGGGCGGGCTGCGCAACACCCGTGAACTCGCCGCGATCTGCCGCGCCTTCGGGGTCGGCCTGTCGATGCACTCCAACACCCACCTCGGCATCAGCCTGGCCGCCATGACCCACGTCGCCGCGACCGTGCCCGACCTGAGGTACGCCTGCGACTCGCACTACCCCTGGCAGACCGAGGACGTCATCACCCGCCGCCATGAGTTCCGGGGCGGCCGGCTGCTCGTCTCCGACGCCCCCGGCCTCGGGGTCGAACTGGACCGGACGGCCCTGGACGCGCTGCACCGCCGCTGGCTGGAGGACGACGGCACCTTCCGCGAGCGCGACGACGCGGCCGCCATGCGCAAGGCCGAACCCGGCTGGACCGCCCCCTCCGTGCCCAGGTGGTGAGACGCTCGGGTCCCACCACCCGGGCCACCCGGGCGCGCGGGCCTCAGGCCAGGCACTCCGGGATCCGGCCGCCGTTCAGCACGGCCATGTCGGTGATCACGGGCATCAGGTTCAGCGGCGAGCCGAGCGGCAGGCCGTCCAGCTCCGCGTAGCCGCGGTGCAGATTGGCGACCAGCCGCTCCGGCTCGCGCAGCGCGGCGAACTCCCCGAGGTCGGCCGCCCGCGCGACCTCCATCGGCGTCCGGCCCGCCTTGTGGCCCGCAGCCGCCAGCTCGGTCACGAACCGCAGGTAGCCCTCGACGGTGTCGTAGACCGAGGGGTCGCAGATGCCGCCGTGCCCCGGCACGACGACCTCGGCGTCGAGCGAGCGCAGCACCTCCAGGGCGCGCAGCGAGCCCTCGAGCGAGCCCATGGGGACGAACGGCGCGCCGCCGTTGAAGACCAGGTCGCCGGTGAAGACGACCTTGCGCCCCGGGATCCAGACGATCGTGTCGCCGAGGGTGTGGGCCACCCCGGGGTGCAGGAGCTGCACCTCCTCCTCGCCGACGTGCAGGGTCAGCCGGTCCTCGTAGGTGACCGTCGCCGGGATCACCGGCACCTCGCCGTACTCCACGTCCGGCCAGATCGCGTGCAGCTGGTGGCCGGCCGCGATCTGCTCGGTGACGCAGGCGAAGTGCCCGACGATCCGGGCCCCCTCGGCGAAGACGCTGTTGCCGTAGGTGTGGTCGCCGTGATGGTGGGTGTTGACCACGTGCGCGGGCATCGGCGCGCCGGAGGCGGTGAGGGCCTCGCGCAGCATCAGGGCCCGGCGCTCGGTGGCGGCGGTGTCGATCAGCAGCGTCGTGTCCCCGTCGGTCACCCAGCCCGCGTTGTTGAGACACCAGCCGCCGTCCGGCTGGATGTAGGCGTGGACCCCGGGTGCGACTTCCCGGGTGAACGGGTGCTCGGTGTGCAGCTGTGACATTTTGACGCCCTTCCCTGGTCAGACGCATGGAACGTACCAGGGAAGGGCGTCCGGGCGGCGACGCGGGGGCGTCGCCTACAAGACGAGCGAGAGCAGCAGGACGAAGACGATCCCGACGACGGAGATCACGGTCTCCATGGCGGACCAGGACTTGAGGGTCTGCGGGACGTTCATCCCGAAGTACTCCTTGACCAGCCAGAAGCCCGCGTCGTTGACATGCGAGAAGAACAGCGACCCGGCGCCGACCGCGAGCACCAGCAGAGCGGCGTGCGTCGAGGTCATGCCCTCGGCCAGCGGCGCGACCAGGCCGGCGGCGGAGATCGTCGCCACGGTGGCGGAGCCGGTGGCGACCCGGATCAGGACGGCGATCAGCCAGGCCAGCAGCAGTGGCGAGATGTGCCAGCCGTCCGACCAGTCGAGGATCATGGTGCCGATGCCGGCGTCGATCAGGGTCTGCTTGAAGCCGCCGCCCGCTCCGACGATCAGCAGGATGCCGGCGATCGGGCCGAGCGACTTCTCGACGGTCGTGGAGATGCGTTCCTTGGTGAAGCCCGCCGCCCGGCCCAGCGTGAACATGCCCAGGACCACGGCGGACAGCAGGGCGATCAGCGGCGAGCCGATGACGTCGAAGATCCGGAAGACCAGGCTGCCCTGGTCGTCGACGAGGACGTCCACCAGCGCCTTGCCGAGCATCAGTACCACCGGAAGCAGCATGGTGGCCACCGTGGCGGCGAAGCCCGGACGCTTCTCCAGGTCGTCCGAGGCCCGGGCGGGCGTGAGGTGCTCGGGCGGGGTGACCTTCACCCAGCGGTCGGCGAACCGCCCGAAGAGCGGGCCGGCGATCGCGACGGTGGGCAGCGCGACGAGCACGCCGAGCGCCAGGGTGGTGCCCAGATCCGCGTGGATGGAGTCGATCGCGGCGAGCGGCCCGGGGTGCGGCGGCACCAGGCCGTGCATCACCGACAGGCCGGCCAGTGCCGGGACGCCGATCCGGATCAGGGAGTGGTTGCCGCGCCGGGCCACCAGCAGTACGACCGGGATCAGCAGCACGATGCCGACCTCGAAGAAGAGCGGCAGCCCGATCAGGCCGGCGATGAGCGCCATCGCCCACGGCAGGCGCCGCTCGCTCGTCCTGGCGAGGATCGTGTCGACGATCTGGTCGGCGCCGCCGGAGTCGGCGAGCAGTTTGCCGAGGATCGCCCCGAGCGCGATGAGGACGCCCACGCCCGCGACGGTCGTGCCCAGGCCGGCCGTGAAGCTGGCGATGGTCTTGGCGAGGGGGGCGCCCGCGACGGCACCGAGGACTCCGGTGCCGATGGTGAGGGCGAGGAAGGCGTGCATCTTCCAGCGGGTGATGAGCAGGACGATCACCGCGATGCCGGCGAGCGCGGCGAAGGCGAGCTGCGTGTGGCCCGCGCTGGTGATCGGGTCCGTCGCCGCCGGGGTCGCGGCCAGCAACTCGGCGCTGAGTGCGGACACGTGTGTCCTCCGTGGGGGGAGAGGGGGTGGGGGGAGGGGGCTGAGCCGAGTGCCCGCCGGGGGCCTCGGTGGGGGCTCAGCGGGGGAGTACGGCCAGGGCGCGCTCGGTGATCTGGCCGGGGCCGCCGTCGATCGGGACGACGGCACCGGACTCGTCCGGTTCCAGGGGCTCGAGCGCCTCGAACTGGGAGCGCAGCAGGCCCGCGGGCATGAAGTGCTGCATCCGTGCGGCCAGGCGCGTGGCGATCAGCTCCTGGGAGCCGTCCAGGTGCAGGAAGAACAGCCCGGGGGCGTCCTTGCGCAGGCGGTCGCGGTAGCGGCGCCGCAGCGCCGAGCAGCTGACCACGCCGCCGCGGTCGCCGCGCTCGACGATCCACGCGGCGATGGCGTCCAGCCAGGGCGCCCGGTCCTCGTCGTCGAGCGGATGCCCGGCCGACATCTTGGCGATGTTGGCGGGCGGGTGGAAGTCGTCCGCCTCGGCGTACGGGACGCCCAGCCGCTCGGCGAGCAGTCCCCCGACGGTGGACTTGCCGGAACCGGACACCCCCATCACCACCACCAGGGGAAGGTGCGGGCCTTCCGGGCCTGCCTCGGTCATCACAGGTACCTCCTCGTCCGCGTGACGGCCCCAGGAAACGCCATAGGTACTACTTATTCAAGAGGTCGAAATCAAATCGTCATACGAAGCGCTTCCCGCATAGGCTGTCGCCCATGGATCGGCAGGGAGAACACGGCGGCCTGCACGCCCGTGTACTGGCGGAACTCGGCCCCGCGATCGCCTCGGGCGCGTACCCGCCCGGCACCGTTCTGCGCATCGACGAGCTGGAGCGGGAGTACGGCGTCTCCCGTACCGTCGTCCGCGAGGCCGTACGCGTCCTCGAGGCCATGCACCTCGTCGAGTCGCGCCGCCGGGTCGGTGTCACGGTGCGGCGCACCGAGGAGTGGAACGTCTTCGACCCCGCCGTGATCCGCTGGCGCCTCGCCGGCGCCGACCGGGCCCGCCAGTTGCGCTCGCTCACCATGCTCCGCACGGCCGTCGAGCCCGTCGCCGCCGGACTGGCGGCGGTGGCCGCGAGTCCGGTGCAGTGCCGCGAACTGACCGTCCTCGCCGCCGAGATGGCGGCGGCCGGGCGAGCCGCCGACCTCGGCGAGTACCTGGTGCACGACATCGCCTTCCACCGCGTGATGCTGTCGGCCTCCGGCAACGAGATGTTCGCCCGCCTCGGGGACGTCGTCGCCGAGGTGCTCACGGGCCGGACCGAGCACCACGTCATGTTCAGCGCCCCCGATCCCGAGGCGGTCACCCTCCACGTCCGCGTCGCCGAGGCCGTCCGTGCCCGCGACGCGGAGTCGGCGGAGCGCCTGATGCGCGAGATCTGCGTCGGCGCGCTGCGCGAACTGGACGTCCTCGCGCCGTAGCCGTTGCCGTAGCCGATGTTCGGGGTGCGTGCGGGTCAGCCCGTGGGGCCCGCATGGCGGAGGATCGCGTCGACGGTCTCCTGGGGGGTCTGGCGGGAGGTGTCCAGCCAGAGGCCGATCCGCGGCGTGCCCGCGCGCAGGGCTCGGTCGAGGTCCGAGGGCGTCCATGCCCCGTACGCCCGCTTGGCCCGGCCCGCCTCGCGGGCGGCGATCGCCTCCGGGGAGGGGACGAGCACCACCACGTGCAGCGGCCGGGTGCGCAACAGGGCGATCGTGCGCGGCAGTTCGTCGCCGAGGATGACGTCCTGCAGGACGGGGGTGAATCCCGCCGCGGCGTACGCGTCCGCGCTCGCGGCGGCCAGGGTGTGCCGCAGCCGCAGTTGCCGCAGGGCCTCCTCGGTCAGGCCCGCCACGTCCCCGGACCCGTCACCGGGCAGGGCCTCGGCCCGTCCGCCGACGATCATCCGCCGGAACGCGTCGCCCCGCACGTGCGCCGAGCGGGGCAGCCGCTCGGCCAGTGCCTGCGCCACGGTCGACTTCCCCGACGCGGGGATCCCGGTGATCAGGAACATCGCTCGCACCTCATCGCCCTGGGCCCTTCCGCCACCGCGCCGGGCACCGCGCGGCACCCAGAGCGACTCTATGTTCGAGACACGTCAAGCGGAACGTCTCCGCTCGCCGAAAACCCGGTGACCGCGGTCGAGTTGGCGTGATGGGCTGGGGGCGTGTCCACCGTGCCGCCCGAACCGCCGCCCCAGCCCTACCGCTGGGCGCTGACGCACGCCCCGGGCGGCCCGCCCCCGGACCGGCTGGGAAGCCTCACGGAGGGCGCCGAGCGCCCCCGCCTGTGGTACCTGCCGGAACTGCTCGACTGCACGGGAAAGGTGCTCGCCCGCTCGCGCGGGGCCGACCTGTGCTTCGTCGGGCGCTCTCTCGACAGCATGTACGACCTGCTGACCGGGGCTTTCGAGGGCTCGCCCCGCGAGGGCGGGCTGCTGCGCCTGCCGTTGTCCCTGCGCCCGGACCGGGGCGAGATCCCCGCCCGCACCGCCCGGCTGCGCGGGCACCTCGCGGCGGCCGGACTCGCGCCGTGCGACCTGGCGCGCCGCACCCACCCCGTGGCCCTGGTCGACCTGGTCGCCGGGGGCGGCACGTACGACACGCTGTACGGCGCGCTCGCGGAGTGGGTGCGGGAGAGTCGCGAGCCGTGGTCGGCGATCCGCCGCAAACTGATCTTCGTGGGGGTGACGGCGCGGGAGCGGACGAGCCCCCACACCTGGCGCTGGCAGCAGCACACGGAGGACGGCTGGGCGCGGGCCCTGCCCGCCGGTCACGTCGTCGGCGTGTCCCTGCACCCGTGGGTGTGGTCCCACTTCGGGAACCACCAGGCCAAGCTCCAGCCCTCCTTCCCGCCCCGGCGCTGGTTCGACGCGCACGCCGCCGAACCCTGGCACGGCCCGGACCTCGCGGCGGCCCTGGCCGAGTCGCTGGCACTGGTCGAGGCCGGCCGCGGACGGCGGGTACGCGAGGCCCTGGTCCGGGTGATCGGGCGGGAGCCCGGCTTCGCGGACCGAGAGGTCCGCGCCCTGATCACGGCGCTGCGCCGCCGGCCGCCGTCGCGTCCGCGGTCGGGTTCCCGGCGGTCCGCCGGCCGGGTCAGAGGCCGCGTTGACAGGCCGGGCGGCGTCGCGTGCCGGTGACTCTCGCCTGCCGGCGTTGTCGTCGGCCCCCGCACCTGCGGCGCGTCTCCGTTCCCCGCCTCGCCAGGCTCGGCCCTCGACCCGTTCCCCGCTTCACCCCACCTCTCCGCGCAGCCTCCACGTTCGCCGGGGCGGCGGACAAGGGGCGGCCGCTGCCCGGCGGGGAGGGCGGGCGATGAGCGACAACCACCTGACGGTGATTGTGTCCGATCCGCACCGGCGCCCCGGCAGCCGGGACGCGGCGGACGGTGCCCGGGCCGTCTTGTCCGGGATGCTTCCCGACGACGACGACGACGCCCGCCGCGGCCCGGAGGCCATGTGGCGCGGCGGCGTCGAGGTGGTCTTCCGCGGCGCCAACCTGGCGCGCATCTCCTGCCCGCACTGCGGGGTGGAGCGCGGGCACGGCCGGTGGTGGTGAGGGGAAGCCGTTTCCGAGCGCCACGGCGAGGGCGTCCCGACGTTCACGGTCACGATTCCGTGCTGCGGCGCCGAGACGTCGCTAAACGAGCTGGTGTACGACCGGCCGATGGGGTTCGCGCGGTTCCGCCCCGAGGTCCTGTACCCGAACCGGGCCTGGCTGAGCGAGGAGGAACCGGCCTCCGTCGCCGATGCGCTGGGGCATCCCGTACGGCAGATCCTCGTCCACCTGCAGGCCGGGCCGAACCGTCACCGCGGAGGCCCGGCCCCGTTCCGCTGCCCCGGATCCGGGGGCGGGCGGGCAGGCTACGGGCGGTCCTTGCCGCGTGCCTCCATGACCGGGCGCAACCGCTCCAACAGGGCGTAGAGGGCCGCCTGATCCGTCTCGTCCAGGGTGTCCAGCGCTCCGTGCGTGGCCTGCATCTCCTCCCGCACGCGGTGGATCGTCTCGCGCCCGAGATCGGTGGCCACGACGTTCTTGACCCGGCGGTCGGTGGCGCTCACCTCGCGGCGGACGAAGCCGTGGGCCTCCAGCCGGTCCACGATGCCGGTGACGTTCGACGCGTCGCACACCAGCCGCTCGGCCAGGCCGCGCATGGGCACCGGGCCGCCCAGCTGGGCGAGCACCTTGGCCTGCATGGAGGTCAGCCCGTGCCGGGCCGCAGCGGCGGCGAAGTCCTGCCACTGGGCGGTGCCGATGGCGGCGAGCAGCTCCAGCAGCTGGATCTTGGTGGGCTGCACGTGCGTTGCGGCGGTCGGGGCGCTCATGCAGGCGAGTGTACTCAAATGCTTGAGATTGTGAATCATTAACTTGATGTCATCAATCATTTCCGCCGCCAAGAAACCGCGGCGTCGGCTCCGGCCGGTCTCAGCGGGGGCCCAGGAGGACCAGGAGGGATCCGGCGGCGGCGAGCGCCAGGACGCAGGCCACGGCCCAGGCCGCCGCCCGGGGCGACAGAGGGGCGGGCCGCCCGGCGTCCAGGGCGCCGATCCTGCGCTGGGCGGCCGCCGTGAACGCCAGCCACGCCGCCGCGCACAGCGCCAGTCCCAGCAGCCAGGCCGGCGACACCCCGTGCAGCGCCGCCTCGCGCCCGGCCAGCAGCGCCGCCACGGCGAAGGCGAGCGTGGTGCGCCGCCAGGCCAGCCGGGTCCGCTCCGGCTGAAGCCCCGGGTCCCGCGGCGGATCGCCGGCCGGGGCGGCCATCAGCCCGCCCACCCCAGCGTCACCGTGAGCAGCATCGCCACCGCCATCAAGGCCACCAGCACCGCCAGCACGGCGGGGAACCGCGACTCCGGCAGGTCCTCCCCGCGCCGCATCGCCCGCTCGCAGCGCACCCAGTGGTTCACCGCGCGGATGGCGCACATCGCCCCTCCGACCACCAGGACCACCGCCAGCGTCACCCGGACCGGTCGGCGCAGGTCCCGCAGGAACTGGTCGACCGCGAAGCCGCCGCCCACCAGCGCCAGCGCCGTGCGCAGCCACGCCAGGAAGGTCCGCTCGTTGGCGAGCGAGAAGCGGTAGTCGGGCGTCGTCCCCTCCGTCCGCACCCGCGCCGGGGCGAACCACAGGCCCACGGACCCGATCGCGGCCCGCACGTGCTTGATCACGGCCCCACAGTACCGAGCGGGCTCCGCGCGAGCGCGCGCTGGGGAGCGCCTCCGGGCGCGATATTTTAGCAATCGATCCAGAAATGGTATCCTCCCCCCATGGCGCGTACCAGGGAGTTCGACACCGACAAGGCCCTCGAGCGTGCGATGGACCTGTTCTGGCGCCGCGGCTACGCGGCGACGTCGCTCCAGGACCTGCTGGCCGAGCTCTCCATCGGCAGCGGCAGCCTCTACGCGGCCTTCGGCTCCAAGGACAAGCTCTACGCCCGCGCCCTGGAGCGCTACTGCGATCGCCACGCCGGCGGGCTCGTTGCACTGCTGGAGAACGCCGACGAGATCCGCCCCGCCGTCCGCACCGCGCTGATGCAGATGGTCGAGGCCGACCTGGAGGACCCCGAGCGGGGCTGCCTGCTGGTCAACGCCGCCACCGAGCGCGGCGGGGACCCCGAGACCGTGGACCGCGTCGCGGTCACCCTGCGCCTGCTGGAGTCGACCCTCGCGGCGGCCCTGGAGAAGGCGAGGGCCCGGGGCGAGCTGTCCGCCGAGAAGAACCCGGTGGAACTGGCCCGCTTCTTCACCACCTTCGTCCAGGGGCTGCGCGTCGTGGGCCAGGCCCGCGTCGGCCGGTCCTTCGTCGAGGACGCCGTCGAGACCGCCCTGCGCTCCCTGGACTGATCGCCCGCCCCGCTTCACACCGTCCGGTTCCGCCCCCGCCCCGCCCCGCCCCGCTTGGCCCCGCCCAGTCCCACCCGGAACCGGGGCGGTGCCGCATGGTGTCCCCCTGGTCATGGGAGCGATCACCACCGGGATCCGCAGACTCGTCCTCTTCGGCTGGACGGAGGCGCGCTGCTGCGCCTTCGCCGTCGCGCTCATGGCGGGCGTGGCCGGCTCGCGGCTGCTGCCGCCCCTGCCCGTCGCCCGCTACGACCTGCTGCTCTGCTACGGGATCGCGCTGAGCGCGCTGTTCTGGGCCTGCGGCTGGGAACGCGGCCGCGACGTCGCGGTGATCGCGGTCTGCCACGCGGTCGGGTTGCTCTTCGAACTCGTGAAGGTGCGCCTGGGCTCCTGGAGCTACCCCGAGCCGGGGCTCACCAAGTTCGGCGGCGTCCCGCTGTACGGGGGCTTCCTCTACGCCGCCGTCGGCAGCTATGTGTGCGCCGCGTGGCGGCTCTTCGAGCTGGGCCTGACCGGCTACCGCCGCCGGGCCATGACGATCCTCGCCGCGGCGGTGTACCTCAACTTCTTCACCCACCACTGGCTCCCCGACGCACGCTGGGTGCTGGCCGTGCTGCTGCTGTGGGCCACGGCCGGCACCTGGGTGCACTTCACGGTGGACGGCGTGCGCCACCGCATGCCGCTGGCGCTCTCCTTCGTCCTGATCGGCTTCTTCCTCTGGGTGGCGGAGAACGCCGCCACCTACGTGGGCGCCTGGCGCTACCCCGACCAGGCGGACGGCTGGGTGCCGGTCTCCCTCGCCAAGTTCGGCGCCTGGGCGCTGCTGATCAGCGTCACCTTCGTCGTCGCCAGTCGCGCAGCCGGTGCCAGGCCTCCAGGCCGTCCGGCACCCACTCCCGTTCCGGCAGGAGCCGCGCCAGCTCCTCCTCGGTCAGGAAGTCGTGCCAGGCGACCTCTTCGACCTGGGGCTCCACCGGAAGATCGCAGCGCACCTCGTACACCCGGGACCACCAGGTGTGACCGGCGGCCGCCCCCGTCCCCTCGTACAGGAAGCTGAACAGCGGTGTGGGACGCGGCAGGCCCGACACCCCCAGCTCCTCCTCCGCCTCGCGCAGCGCGGCGTCGTCGTACTCCTCGCCCGCGCCCACCACACCGCCGACGAACATGTCGTAGAGGGAGGGGAAGACCAGCTTCTGCGCCGTCCGGCGATGCACGAACACCCGTCCCTCGGCGTCCCTGGCCAGGATGAAGACACAGCGGTGCCGCAGTCCGCGCGCGGTCGCCTCGCCGCGCGCCATCCGCCCGACCACCCGGTCCTGTTCGTCCACGATGTCCAGCAGCTCGTCCGCCGAGCGCGGCGCGTCCTCCACGGTGCCTCCCGTCCGTCCCGGTGCCCGTCGGCCCGTACGGATCCATGATCGGGCCCGGGGCGGGCCCTCCGGAACCCTTCTTCTCCGCGTGCCGGGGCGGGTAGCGTGCCGCACGGGCCGCCGCCGCTCCGTTCGCGCCGCGACGAGGCGTGTGCGAGCGTGGCCGGAGGCGTATTCGCACACGCCGCGGGTAGGGAAACGGGCCCCGAACGGTCCTATGGGAGGCGAGTGATGAAGCGACCCAGGATCCTGGTCGTCGGCGGCGGCTTCGCGGGCATGGAGTGCGTGCACAGGCTGGAGCGGCGGCTGACCCCGGACGAGGCCGAGATCACCCTGGTCACGCCCTGGAGCCACCAGCTCTACCTGCCCCTGCTCCCGCATGTCGCCGCCGGTGTGCTCACCCCCCAGGCGGTCGCCGTCCCGCTGCGCCGCATGGTGCACCGCAGCGAGGTCATACCCGGGCGGGCGATCGGCGTCGACCCGGCCGCCAAGGCCGTCGTCATCAAGAAGATCACCGACGAGGAGCTCGTCACGGAGTACGACTACCTCGTGCTGGCCCCCGGAAGCGTGACCCGCACCTTCGACATCCCCGGCCTCACCGAGTACGGCCGCGGCATGAAGACACTGGCCGAGGCGGCGTACATCCGCGACCACGTCATCGCCCAGCTGGACCTGGCGTCCGCCACCACGGACCAGGCCGAGCGGGAGTCGCGGCTTCAGTTCGTCGTCGTCGGCGGCGGCTACGCGGGCACCGAGACGGCCGCCGTCCTGCAGCGGCTGACGACGGCGGCGGCCAAGCGCTACCCGCGCCTCGATCCGGCCCTCATCAAGTGGCACCTGATCGACATCGCGCCCCGCCTGATGCCCGAACTCGGCGAGAAACTCGGCCTGAAGGCGCTGCAGATCGTCAGCGAGCGCGGGGTCGAGGTCTCGCTCGGCGTGTCCGTCGCGGAGGTCACCCCCGACACCGTGACCTTCACCGACGGGCGCAAGCTGCCCTGCCGCACCCTCATCTGGACCGCCGGCGTCGTCTCCAGTCCCCTGGTGGCCACGCTGGGCACCGAGACCGTCAAGGGCCGGCTCGTCACCGACCCCGAGATGTGCATCCCCGGCGCCGACGGGGTCTTCGCCCTCGGCGACTCGGCCGCCGTCCCCGACCTGGACGTGGGCGGCGGCGCGGTCTGCCCGCCCACCGCCCAGCACGCCATGCGGCAGGGCAAGGCCGTCGCCGAGAACGTCGTCGCGGCGCTGCGCGGCCGCCCCCTCCAGCCGTACCGGCACAAGGACCTCGGGCTCGTCGTCGACCTCGGCGGGGTCGAGGCGGTCTCCAAGCCGCTCGGCATCCCGCTCAGCGGCCTCCCCGCCCAGGTCGTCGCCCGCGGCTACCACCTGGGCGCGCTGCGCACCTTCCCCGCGCGCTTCCGGGCCGCCGCCGGCTGGTTCCTCAACGCCGTCGCCGGGGACGACTTCGTCCGCACCGGGTTCCAGGCCCGCAGGCCGGCCGCCCTGAAGGACTTCGAGGTCACCGACATCTACCTCACGCCCGAGGAGATCCGCCGCCACGTCGAGTCGCTGCGCGCGACGGCCGCGTGAGCTCCCGCACCAGCCGCACCGCCCCATCCCACATCTGAACACCGACACGCTGACGGCGAGGGACATGACCCAGCGACGTGAGACCCTGCGCATCGCCAACTGCTCCGGCTTCTACGGCGACCGCCTGTCGGCCGCCCGCGAGATGGTCGAGGGCGGCCCGATCGACGTACTGACCGGCGACTACCTCGCCGAGCTGACGATGCTGCTGCTCTGGAAGGCCCGGCAGCGCGATCCCGAGGCCGGCTACGCGATGTCCTTCCTCGCGCAGATGGGAGACGTCCTCGCCACCTGCCTGGACCGCGGCATCAAGGTCGTCGTCAACGCGGGCGGGCTCAACCCCGCGGGACTGGCCGCCAAGCTGCGCGAGCTGGCCGCCCTCGCGGGGCTCAACCCCTCCGTCGCCCACCTCGAGGGCGACGACCTCCTCGGCCGGCTGCCCGAACTCCAGCACGAGGGCCATCCGTTCGCGCACCTGGCCACCGGTCTCCCGCTCGCCGAAGCGGGCGTGCGCCCGCTCACCGCCAACGCCTACCTCGGCGCCTGGGGCATCACCGAGGCCCTGCGCGCAGGAGCCGACGTCGTCGTCTGCGGCCGCGTCACGGACGCCTCCCTCGTGGTCGGCCCCGCCGCCTGGGCCTTCGACTGGGCCACCGACGACTGGGACCGGCTCGCCGGCGCGGTCACCGCCGGGCACATCATCGAGTGCGGTGCCCAGGCCACCGGCGGCAACTACTCCTTCTTCACGGAGATCGAACGGCCCGTGCGCCCCGGCTTCCCCATCGCCGAGCTGCGGCCCGACGGCTCCAGCGTCATCACCAAGCACGAGGGCACCGGGGGAGCGGTCACCGTCGAGACCGTCACCGCCCAGCTGCTGTACGAGATCGACCGGCCCGCCTACCTCAACCCCGACGTCGTCACGCGCTTCGACACCGTGACCCTGGCGCAGGAGGGGCCCGACCGCGTCCTGGTCACCGGCGCCCGCGGCGAGCCGGCCCCCGACACACTCAAGGTGTGCCTCAACCACCACGGGGGCTACCGCAACTCGGCCACCTTCGTGCTCACCGGCCCCGACATCGAGGCCAAGGCCCGCTTCGCCGAGGCGTCCCTGCTCGACGCGACCGGCGGCCCGTCCGGCTTCGACACCTACGACGTGCGCACCGAGCCCACCGCGTCCGGCGCCCGTCTGACCCTCACCGTGAAGGACGCCGACAAGGACAAGGTGGGCCGCTCCCTCTTCGGCGCCGTCGTCGGGACGGGCCTGTCCACCGCGCCCGGGCTGCACATGGAGCACTTCTCGCCCCGGCCCACCGAGTACGGGGTCCACTGGCCCGCGCTGGTCCCCGCCGCCCTCGTCCACCCCGAGGTCGTGCTCCAGGACGGCACCCGCGTGCCCGTCCCCCGCCCGCCGGCCACGTCGGTACGCGTCCCCGCGCAGCCCCCGGCCCCGTCCGCGCCCGTGGCTCACGGCCCCACCGTGCGCGTCCCGCTCGGCCTGGTGGTCGGCGCCCGCTCCGGCGACAAGGGCGGCGACGCCAACGTCGGCCTGTGGGCCCGCGACGACGCCGGGTACGCCTGGCTGCGCGCCTGGCTGGACGTCGAGCGGCTGCGCGCCCTGCTTCCGGAGGCCGCCAAACTCGCCGTCAGCCGCCACGAGCTGCCCAATCTGCGCGCCCTGAATTTCGTCGTGCACGGCCTGCTCGGCGACGGGGTCGCCGCGTCCACCCGACCCGACCCGCAGGCCAAGGGGCTCGGCGAGTATCTGCGCGGACTGGAGGCCGACATCCCGGCGGTGCTCGTCCCCGGACCACGCGGCCGGGCATGATCGCCCCATGAGCAACCTCGATGTCCACCCCGTGCCCGCGACCTGCGGCGGGCGTGAGGACGTGTCCGCGAAACCCGTCCACGACCTGCTCACCGGACGCCTCGTGCCGCTCGGCGAGAGCACCGCCGTCCGGCGTCTGCTCCCCAACCTCGGCCGCCGCATGGTCGGCGCCTGGTGCTTCGTCGATCACTACGGCCCCGACGACATCGCCGACCAGCCCGGCATGCAGGTGCCGCCGCACCCGCACATCGGGCTGCAGACGGTCAGCTGGCTGCACGAGGGCGAGGTGCTGCACCGCGACACCCTCGGCAGCCTGCAGACCGTGCGGCCGAGGGAACTGGGCCTGATGACCTCGGGCCGGGGCATCGCCCACTCGGAGGAGTCCCCGCGCGAGCACGCCCGCCTCCTGCACGGCGCCCAGCTGTGGGTCGCCCTCCCGGATACGGCCCGACACCGCGAGCCCGCGTTCGAGCACCACGCCGACCTGCCCGTGCTGAACGGCGGCCCGGGGCTCACCGCCACCGTGATCCTCGGCGAGGTGGACGGCGCGGCCTCGCCCGGCACGGCGTACACCCCCATCGTGGGCGCCGACCTGGCGCTCGCCGAGGGCACCGACGTGACGCTGCCGCTGGAGCGGGACTTCGAGTACGCGGTGCTCTCGATGTCCGGCCGGGCCGAGGTGGACGGCGTCCCCGTCGAGGCCGGATCGATGCTCTACCTCGGCTGCGGACGTACCGAACTGCCGCTGCGCGCCGACGGGGACGCGGGTCTGATGCTGCTGGGCGGCGAGCCGTTCGAGGAGAAGCTCGTCATGTGGTGGAACTTCGTGGGGCGCACCGGCGACGAGATCGCCCGGGCCCGGGAGGAGTGGAACACGGGCAGCGCCTTCGGCACCGTCCACAGCTACCACGGCGACCGCCTCCTGGCCCCGGAGCTGCCCGCGACCCCCCTCAAGCCCCGCGGCCGCGAACGCTGACGCGCCGCGAGGCGACAGCGGGTTCCGGCGCCGGTCTCCGGGGCGGCGTCCTGTTCGTGGCGGCGTCGCGCGGCGGCAAGGGGCCCGCGCGAGCGTGCGGGCCCGGCGGCGCGTGGTCTCTGTGCTTCATGCCGCGGGCCGCGTGGCCCGCGGCCTTGGCGTCGCCCTGGCCGGTTCCGCGGGCCGCGTGAACTCGCCCACCGGGCGCGACGGCGCATGGCTGCCGACGCGTGTGCGTTTCGCGAACTCGCCCGCCCTGTCGGTTTCCTGGGGTCCTGGGCGGTTCCAGGGGCTCGCCGAGGCGTGCGCCGTGCGTGAACTCGTCCAACGGGCGGGTCTCCCGGTCGGCGTTCGGTTTCCCGAGGTCCGCGTGCCGGGTGCCCACCGGGCGCGGCGGCGCACGGCCGCCGTCGCGTGTGCGTTTCGCGAACTCGCCCGCCCTGTCGGTTTCCTGGGGTCCTGGGCGGTTCCAGGGGCTCGCCGAGGCGCGCGCCGTACGTGAACTCGTCCAACGGGCGGGCCTCCTGGGCGCGCCCGGTTCGCGGTGACGTCGCGCGGCCGGCAAGGGACGGTGCCGACCCTGCGGACGGCACGGCGGTGGCCACCTGGACCGCCCTGGGGCGCCCGGCGAACGCGTCAGCACCACATCGGCCGCGTCGGCCTGCCGGTCGGCGCCCGTCGCGCCGCCGGGCCGACCGGTTCCGCGGGCCGCGCCGAGGCGTGCGGGTCGCGCGAACTCGCCCACCGCGCCGCCCGGCGGCCCGGACCGGCCCGGCCCGGACCGGCCCGGTCACCTGGGAACGCCGCGCGTCGTCAGATGTGGAAGACCGCGCCGACGAACTCCGTCAGCAGCCGCTCCTTGAGCGGCACGGGCAGCGCGTCCAGCAGCGCCAGGACCGGGGCCATCCGACGGGGCAGCCCCGTGCCCCCGCCCAGACCGGCGAAGGCCAGTACCGCCTCGACCTCCTCCGGCCCCAGGGTGTTCGGGTCGAGTTCCGAGGCGAACTCCGCGATCGCCGGGTCCACGCTCACCGGCTCCAGGGCGCGCGCCGCCTTCAGCGCCGCGTCCAGATCGGTGAGGAGCGCGTCCACCAGCCCGGCCGCCGCCGGGGTCAGCGTCAGGTGCAGATTGGGCGGCAGCCCGTCGAAGGACAGCTGCGGCTGCAGATACCAGCCGCGTTCGCGCATCTCGTCGGCCAGGTGCAGCAGCAGGCTCAGGTCCGGCGCGCCGTCCGCCCCGAGCAGCGTGAACGCGACGAGCCCGGCCTGCGGCTCGCCCAGCACCCGTATCCCCTCGACGGCACGCAGCCCGGGCAGCAGCCGGTCGGCGGCCGCGGCGGTGCGCTCGGCGAGCGCCCGGTAGCCGTCCTCCCCGATGTGCCGCTGCACCGCCCACGCCTGGGCGAGCAGTCCGGCCGACTTGGTGCCCTGCACGGTGGGGTTCACCACGGGGTAGCCCGGCCAGCCCGCGTGCGCGAAGTACTGGTGGCGGCGCAGCGCGGCGTCCCGGTACAGCACCACGGAGGCGCCCTTGTCGGCGTACCCGTACTTGTGCAGGTCCATCGAGAGCGAGGTCACCCCGGGCACCGACAGGTCGAAGGCCGGCACCTCCCGGCCGGTGCGCCGCAGGTAGGGCAGGAGCCAGCCGCCGATGCAGGCGTCGACGTGGCACAGCACGCCGCGCGCGGCCGCCGCGGCGGCGATCTCCGCCACCGGGTCGACCACTCCGTGGGCGTACGAGGGCGCGGAGGCCACGACCAGCGCCGTCCGGTCGGTGATCGCGGCCGCCATCGCCGCCGCGTCGGCCCGCAGCGTCTCCCGGTCCACCGGGACCACCACGGTCTCCAGGCCCAGGTAGGCGGCCGCCTTGTGGAAGGCGGCGTGCGCCGTCGAGGGCAGCAGCAGCTGCGGCTCGGTCACCCCGCGTACCGCCCGGGCGTGGTCGCGGGCGGTCTTCACGGCGAGCAGGATCGACTCGGTGCCGCCGCTGGTGAAGGTGCCCTGCGCGCCGGGCGCGCCCAGCAGCGCCACGGCGGCGGCGACCAGGTCGTTCTCCAGCCGGGCGACGCTGGGGAAGACCGTCATGTCCAGCCCGTTGACGGTGGCGAACTCCGCGTACGCGGCGGCGGCCAGTTCGTCCACGCCGGACAGACCCGAGTCGTACACGTAGGCGAAGGTGCGGCCGCCGCGGGTGGGGGCGTCCTGCGAGCGCAGCGCCCGCAGGTGCTCCAGCACCTTGTCGGCCGGGCGGCCCTGGGGGAGGGCGGGGGAGGGAACGGGCTCAGTGGGCATGGTCGTCGGTGTCCTCGGGCGGGTCGGAACGGGCGGGGTCCTGCGGGGCGGCGTCCTGCGGGGCCGGGGTCTGCGGGGCCGGGGCGGCGTCCGGGGGATCCTCGCGGTAGCGGTGGAGCAGCCACAGGCTCGCGGCGGCGAGCACCGCGGGCAGTACGCTCATGCCCACGGTGATGCCGGTCAGAGCCGACTCCGGCTGGCCGACGTGGTGGGAGGCGTCCGAGGAGCGGAACCCGCTCACCGCCAGCACCAGCGCGAAGGCCCCGGCGCCCAGCGCGAACGCCAACGTCTCGGCGGCCGTCCACAGGCCCGTGAAGGTGGCCGCCCTGCGCCGCCCCGTGCGGACCGCGTCCGCGGCCAGGGTGTCGGCGAGCATCGTCAGCGGCAGCAACTGCAGCCCCGCGTAGGCGATCCCGACGGCCGCGACCGCCGGATAGCCGAGCCCCGCTCCGGCGTACGGGGTGAGCGCCAGCAGGGCGGCACCGGCGACGAAGAGCAGCGAGGCGCACCACTGCGCGTACTTCACGCCGCGCGTCCGGGCCAGCCGGTTCCACAGCGGCATCACCAGGACCAGCGGTCCGATCATGCAGACGAACAGCGGGGTCACCGCCTCCGCCGCGCCGAGGGTGTACGTGGCGAAGTACTGCACCCCGGCCAGCATGATCCCGACGGCGAGGGCCTGCAGCGTCCACATCCCCACCAGGAAGAGGAACGGCCGGTTGTCCCGGGCCGCCGCCAACTGGGCCCGCAGTGAAGGCTCCGACTCGCTGCGGGCGACCGATGGAGCCCGCCGGGTGAAGTGCCACGCCCCGAGCATCCCGGTCAGCAGCAGCACCGCCACGAGCACGCCCATCAGCCGGTAGCTCGCCGGGGTGTCGCCGTTCTCGTGGGCGACGGCCGGGGCCAGCGCCCCCGACAGCAGGATCGCCACACCGAGGAACCCCACGCGCCAGCCCAGTACTCGGGCGCGCTCGCCGGGGTCCTCGGTCATCTCGGCCGGCATCGTCACGTACGGGACCTGGAAGACGGCGTAGGCGGTGGCCGCCAGCAGGAAGAACACGGCCACATAGACCGCGGCGGCGGCCCCCCGCACCGGGGGCGCCGCGAAGACCAGGGCGAACAGCGGGGGCAGGGTGAGCGCCCCGGCCAGCAGGAAGGGCCGCCGCGATCCCCCCTGCAGCCGGCTGCGGTCGGCGGCCGCGCCCACCAGCGGGTTGACCAGCACGTCCCAGGCCTTGGGCAGGAAGACCGCCGCGCCCGCCACGGCCGCCGGGACGGCCAGCACATTGGTGAGGTAGTAGAGCAGGATCAGGCCCGGCACCGTGCCGAAGGTGCCGGTGCCCAGCGATCCCAGGCCGTAGCCGATCCGCACCCGCCGGGGCAGCGGCGGGGCGGACGCGCGGCCGGCGTCCTGGAGAGGTGCGGAGGGCAGCGTCTCGGACATGGGTTCCCTGCGGGGCCGGATCGTTCGGGGCGGTCGTACGCGGCGGTGCGGCGCCCTGTGACGGGCGCCGCACCGACAGGCGTAGGAGATCACGCCGGCCCGGGCCTCGGACAGACCCCTGAGCAGGTCAATTCACGGAAGGCTCCGGCCCCGCCACCACCCGGCCCGCGACCTCGCCGAAGCCGATGCGGGTGCCGCCGGGCCCCGGGGCGGTCGCCGAGATGACGAGCTCGTCGCCGTCCTCCAGGAACGTCCGCTTCGTACCGTCCGCCAGCACCAGCGGTTCCTCGCCGTTCCAGGTCAACTCGATCAGCGCGCCGCGCTGTTCACGCAGCGGGCCGCTGATGGTGCCGGAGCCGAAGAGGTCGCCGGCCCGCAGCGAGGCGCCGTTCACGGTCATGTGGGCGAGCATCTGGGCGTACGTCCAGTACATGGTGGAGAACGGCGGCCGGGAGACGACCTCGCCCCGCAGCCGGACCTCCACGGCGATGTCCAGGCCGCGCGGCGGCGTCCCCGCTCCCCGGTCGTCCAGGTAGGGCAGGATCCCCACGTCGTGCGGCGGCGGGTCGACGCGCGCCGCCGCCAGCGCGTCGAGGGGGACGATCCACGGGGAGACCGACGTGGCGAAGGACTTCCCCAGGAACGGGCCGAGCGGCACGGTCTCCCAGGCCTGGATGTCCCGCGCGGACCAGTCGTTGAGCAGACAGACCCCGAAGACGTGCTCCTCGGCCTCCGCCAGGGCCACCGGCTCGCCCTGCGCCGTCGGGCCGCCGACGACGAAGCCGAGCTCGGCCTCGAAGTCCAGCCGTTCGCACGGCCCGAAGGACGGGGCGGACAGGCCCGCGCCCCTGCGCTGCCCGTTGGGACGCACCACCGGAGTCCCCGATACGACGATCGTGCCGCTGCGGCCGTGGTAACCGATCGGGAGGTGCTTCCAGTTGGCCGGCAGCGGTTCCACGTCGGGACGGAAGATCCGGCCGACGTTGGTGGCGTGGTGCTCCGAGGCGTAGAAGTCGACGTAGTCCGCGACGTCGAACGCGAGATGCGGCGTGACGGAGTCGCGCGGCAGCAGATGCGGCTCGACCGCCGGCCGGTGGGCCTGATCGGTCAGCCACGCGGTGAGCAGCGACCGTACCGCGGTCCATGCGGAACGCCCCGCCGCCAGCAGGGGGTTGAGTGTCGGCGCGGTGAGCAGCCCGGCTTCCGGGCCCGCCCCCGCGGCGCGCGCGGCGGCGCCGGCGTCGAGCACGTGGTCGCCGATCGCGACGCCGATCCGGCGTTCCCGCGGGCGGTCGGCGGTGGTGAACACCCCGTACGGCAGATTGTGGACGCCGAAGGGGGAGTCGTCCGGCACGGCGACCCAGGTGGGGGCGGCCATGGCACCTCCAGATACGTCGGGGCCGCGCCTCCTCGCGCGGTCGGCTCACCCTAACGTCCAGCGTGGCCTGCGCCGCCGTGCGGTCCCGCGTCGGTAGTCTCGCCGGACATCACCCGTTCCGCCCCTTTTCCGTACGACGGCCGAGGAGAGCAGCGATCAGCCACCCCGGGAACCAGCCCCGAGAAGCCGACGAGTTGCGGGACCTGCTGCGGCGGCCGGCGTACCGCAGGACGCTCGTGTTCAGTGCGGTGATCGGCGTTCCGGTGTCCTTCGTGGCGTTCTGGTTCCTCGTCGCGCTCCACGAACTGGAGCGGCTGCTCTGGGAGGTCCTTCCGGACCACCTCGGATGGCCCGTCCCGCCCTGGTGGTGGCCGCTGCCGCTGCTGACCCTCGCCGGCGTGATCGTCGGACTGGTCGTCACCCGGATGCCGGGCCACGGCGGTCACATCCCGGCCGCGGGACTGCACACCGGAGGGGCCACCTCCGCGGCCCTGCGCGGGGTGGTCGCCGCAGCGCTGGCCGGCCTGCCCCTCGGCGCCGTACTCGGCCCCGAGGCGCCGCTCATCGCCTTCGGCGCCGGCCTGGCGCTGCTCTTCCGCGACCTGTCCCGCTCGGCCGCGACCCCGCAGAGCAACGCCCTGGTGGGCGCCGCCGGTTCCGCCGCGGCGATCGCCACGATCTTCGGCAATCCGGTGGTGGCCGCGGTGCTGCTCATGGAGGTCGCCGGGGTCGGCGGTCCCCAGCTGTTCGCCGTCATGCTGCCCGCCCTGCTCGCCAGCGGGGTCGGGGACATCGTGTTCACCGGCTTCGGCCGCTGGACCGGACTGAAGACCACGCACCTCGACATCGGTCTGCCCCGGCCGCCCGCGCTCGACGCGGGCGACGTGGTGTGGGGCGTCCTGCTCGCGGTGGCGGTCGGGCTGGCCGTGCACGCCATCGTCACCGGCGGCAAGGCCACGGCCGTGTTCGTCTCCCGCCGGCCGCTGCTCCACACCGTGGTGTGCGCGCTCGCCGCCGGAGCATGCGCCGCCCTGTACACGCTCGCCACGGGCCGCACCCCCGAGGATGTCGCGTCCTCCGGGCAGACGACCCTGGCGCAGCTGGCCCCCGACCCGCACTCCTGGCCGGTCGGCGCCCTGATCGCGGTGCTGGTGTTCAAGGGCGCCGGCTACGCGCTGTGCCTGGGCAGCCTCCGCGGCGGCCCGATCTTCCCGTCGCTCTTCCTCGGCGGGGCCGCCGGGGCGCTGGCCGCCCCGCTCCCGGGCTTCGGGGTCGTACCGGCCATGGCCGCGGGCATGGCGGCGGCGTGCGCCGCGGCCATGCGGCTGCCGGTCAGCAGCGTGGTGCTCGTCGTCCTGATGCTCGGCAACGTCGAATCGGTGCCGGTCGTGGTGCTCGCGGTGGTCGTCGCCTTCGTGGTCGTCGAACTCCTGCCCCAGGGCCCGGACATCCCGCCTCTCCCGCCGCTCGGCGGCGGACGGCCTCCGGCGCCCGGACGGGCGTCACGTCCGGCGTCGTCGCGGCCCTGACCGGCGCGGGGAGCGGGAACGCCCGGGGCGCGACGCCCCGTTGCGGGGGTCAGGCGGCCTCCGCCATGACGCGGCCGGCGCGGACGGCGTCCACGAGCGCCCGGTGATCCCGCTCGTTCTGGTCCGCGTACGCCTCGGCGAACCGGGCGACCGCCCGGTCGAAGACGTCCGAACCCCCCAGGTAGGCGGCGATGCCGATCCGGTCCCCGGACCGTGCGTGCGCCCGGGCCAGCGTGGCGCCGCACACCTCCCCGAACAGCGTCATCGTCCTGGGGAGCAGGTCCTCGGCCACCACGATGCCCTTCCAGTCCCGCAACTGCCGGATGTAGAAGTCGCGCTGCCGCCCGTCGATGCCGTGGAGGCGTTCCCAGCCGAGGAAGATGTCGCTGGTCGCCTGCATCAAGCGCTGCCCGGCGACCACCCGCTCGCCCTGGGTACGGTGCGGGCCGGCTCCCGCGTACGGGGCGAGAACGGACTCGTCCGCCTCCTTGGCCTGCAGGAACAGCGGATCCTCGTCGTCCTTGCCCAGCATCAGGACGATCCAGCAGCGGGTCCCCACACTGCCCACCCCCACGACCTTCCGCGCGCAGTCGGCGAGCCGGTACTGCTCCAGCAGGAAGCGGCGGTCGGGCTGGAGGGTGTGGCCGTAACGCTCGATCAGCCGGGCGATCTCCCTCTCCAGGGAGGTGCGTGCGTCGCCGTCGAGCAGGTCGCGCAGCGGCATCAGCAGCGGGGGATCGGGGGCGATCAGGCGTCTGCCGCCGATCACCCGCGTGAGCTTGTCGAAGACCTGCAGCGTGTCGCGCGCACGGGCCCGGGCGCGGGCCCGCTCCCAGCGCACGACGTCCTCGCCGCTCATCATCGGGGCGAACTGCTGCTGCAGCTCGTCCGCCTCGAAGCGGGTGTACCAGACCTGCAGGTTGCCCATCCCGGCGAAGCCGCGCATCCGCCGGCGGTACGTGCCCACGGCCGCCCGCACCACGTCCGCGCGCTCCGCGGCCGAGAAGCCGTTGGCTCGGCCCGCGATGACCAGGCTGGCGGCCAGGCGCTTGACGTCCCACTCCCAGGGACCCGGCAGGGTCTCGTCGAAGTCGTTGATGTCGAACATCAGCCGACGCTCCGGCGAGGCCAGCAGCCGGAAGTTGAGCATGTGCGCGTCGCCGCACAGCTGGGCCCGCAGGCCCGAGCGGGGGGTGGACGCCAGGTCCGCGGCCATGACGGCGGCCGCCCCGCGGTAGAAGCGGAACGGCGACTCGATCATGCGCCCATAGCGGATCGGCACGAGCTCCGGCACCCGCCGCGCCGACTGCTCCTCGACGATGTCCACCGGGTCGGCCCGGTCCGCCGCGGGCGTGTACTCCGCGTGGGCGGAGCGCGGCGCCCTCTTGCGGGCCGCCTTGCCGCGCGCGGCGCGCTCCCCGGGCGAACTCCACCGGGCGTCCACGGTCATCGCGGTCACCGTCCTCCGGTCCGCACGGCCCCGCCGGGAGTGAGCGGGTGCGCCGGCCACCTCAAACGTAAGCCCGGCCCACGGGCCCGGCGAATCGGATCCGGGGCGGCTGATTTGTGCCCGCGGGCGGACCCGGTGACCATGACCGCATGGACGCGGCCGGCCGCTCCCTCCGGGCCCCGACCCCTCGCGGGGGCGGCGATGGTCCTTGACCTCGTCCTGATCGGGCTGGCCGTCACCTTGTTCCCGTTCCCGCTCATGGCCTTCGTGCTGGTGCTGAGCACCCGCGGCGGGGTGTGGAAGGGGCTCGCCTTCATCGTGGGCTGGCTGGCCTGCCTGGTCGCCGTCATCGCGGCGGTGCTGCTGCTGACCCAGGGCAAACCGCCGGAGCCGAAGTCCACTCCGTCGACGGCCGCGCTCGCCGGCAAACTCGCCGTCGGCGTCGGGCTGGTCGGCTACGCCGAGCACCGTCGGCGCCGCGCGGCGCGCCCCCACCGGCCGCGGGCGACGACGAGCCGTCTGGAACAGGTCTCTGCCTGGTCGGCGGCGGGCCTCGCGGTCCTGCTCCAGCCGTGGGGGCTGGTGGCGGCCGGCGCCGCCACGGTCGTCGAGGCCGATCTCTCCCACCTGGAGGCGTACCTGGCGCTGATGGCGTACTGCCTGATCGCCAGCTCCAGCCTGCTGACGATGGAGGTCTACACGGTGTTCGCGCCGGACGCGGCCCGGGTCCGGCTGCGCGGGCTGCGCACCTGGCTCGACGGCCACCAGGACCAGGCGATCATCGTGCTGTGCCTCCTCGTCGGGCTCTGGCTGGTCGGCAAGAGCCTCTACCAGCTCACCGCCTGAGCCACCGGGCGGCTCCATCGGCGGGGCGATCGGGCGCCGGTCCGGCGGGTGCGGCGCGAGCGCGTGCACGGCCGGTACCCGGATGGGGCGTCGTCGCCCCGCCACCTGCCGGTGCCCGTGCCGGGTCCGTACCCGGCGGCCCGCCCACCGCACCCCCCGGCGGCCGCCGGTCACTCCGCGGTCACACCCCCACCGGCCGCATCTCGGCGCGCTGCGGGCTCCGCGGCGCGTTCCACGGCCGGGCCCGCGCCTGAAATCCGACGTACCCCGCGGCCGCCCGTGCCGAGTTGCCGCCCCCGCCGGCCGCGGGCGTAATGCAGGGGTGGACATGATCCATGTCCGGGCGGTGAGCCCGCCGGACCTCACGGAACGGGCGATGACCGCCCTCGGCGCCGACCCCTGCGTACTCAACCTCGTCCTGCTGCCCGGCGGCGCCCGCCACCCGGACGGCGACGCCATCGAGTGCGACGTGCTGACCGGCGCGGCCAACACCGTCCTGCGCGCACTGCGCGAGCTCGGGCTCGACCGCCGCGGATCCATCGTCCTCGACCCGGTCGACGTCGTCTTCTCCGAGACCGCCGAGAAGGCCGGAGCCGCGTCCCTCGGCGCGCGGCTGCGCACACCAGTGTGGGACCAGGTCGAGGCCCGCATCCGCGCGGAGGGCCGCTACCCGCCCAGCTTCTACCTGCTCCTGGTCATCGCCGGGGTCATCGGCGCGGTGGGCATCATCAGCAACTCGCAGATCCTCATCGTGGCGGCCATGGTCGTCGGACCCGAGTACGCCGCCATCACCAGCGTCGCCCTCGGCATCGACCGCCACGACCGCGCCAGGATCCGCGAGGGGCTGCGGGCCCTCCTCGTGGGCTTCCTCCTGGCAATCGCCGTCACGCTGCTCTTCGCCCTGCTCGTACGCGCCTTCGACCTGCAGCCGGAGGCCTTCCGGCTGGGAGTGCGGCCGGTCGCCCACCTGATCAACACCCCCAACTTCTTCTCCCTGGTCGTGGCAGTGCTCGCCGGGATCGTCGGCATCGTCTCCCTGACCGAGGCCCGCACCAGCGCCCTGCTCGGCGTCTTCATCTCCGTCACGACCATCCCGGCCGGGGCGGACCTCGGCGTCTCGCTCGCCTTCGCCAGCTGGGACGAGGCCCGGGGCTCCCTGTTCCAGCTGCTGCTCAACGTTGTCGTGCTGGTCCTCGTCGGCACCGGCACCCTCAGGTGCCAGCGGGCCATCTGGCGCCGCATCAGCGCCCGGGCCGAGGCCCCGGCCGAGGTGCGCTGACCCCCCGCCGGTGGTCCAATGGCACGGGGGATCGCCCGGGGGGAAGGGAGCTGTGCCGTGAGCGACGCAATCGACGAAATGGGCCCCATCGACTACGTGGTGATCGAGTTTCCCGGCAACCGCATGACCGGGGAGGCATTCCCCCTGCTGCTGGATCTCGTCGAGCGCGGGCTCGTCCGCATCCTCGACCTGACCTTCATCCGCAAGGACGCGGACGGGAGCATCGCCGGCATGGAGATCGCCGATCTCACCGCGGAGGGCCTCGGCGAGCTCGAGGTGTTCCAGGGCGTGTCCTCCGGCCTGCTCGGCGAGGACGATCTCGCGGACGCCGCCGCCGTCCTCGAACCGGGCAGCTCCGCCGCCGTCCTGGTGTACGAGAACGTGTGGGCCGCGCCCCTCGCGGTCGCGATCCGCCGGGGCGGCGGCCGGCTCGTGGCCAGCGGCCGCATCCCCGTTCAGGCCGTGCTCGCCTCCCTGGACGCGGCCGAGTCCGGCCCCTGATGACCCCCGGTCAGGCGTTGCCGCCGACCACGGTGAAACTCATCCACGGCTCCGCGTCGGGGATGCCCGGATTGCTGGTGTTCGTCGCCAGGTAGTAGCTCTCGGTGCCCTCCAGGTTCTTGCACCCGGGCCCGGTGTGCAGGATCACGTCGTTGAGCGTGTTGTTCAGGATGGACTTGGCACCGGAGGGCACCAGTTGGTGGCAGCCGTCCACCGACGGGTTGTCGAGCTGCACGACCGTGTCGTCGGGGGTCGTGTACACCAGCGAGCCCACCGCCTTGGGGGTCAGGCCGGAGCACCCCGCGGCGCCGAGCAGAAGGAGCAGGGCGCCGGCGCGGATGCCGTGCCGCCGGAGATCGGCCATGATGAGCGTCCTCGTCTGTGCGGAGAGCGGTGCGATGGCAACGCTGCCGCGAAGCGGCGACGCTGTCATGCCGGGTGCGACCAGTCGGCTGAAATCCCGCCCGGCCGCCCGCGCACCCGGGTGTGGTGCCGGGCGGCTCCCGGTGTCCGGGGCTAGCCTCGCCCACCGTGACGGAAGACCAGGTGCTGGTCGGCGTGGGCCTGATCGTCGTCATCGCGGTCGGGTGCCAGGTCCTCGCGAGCCGCCTGCGCATCCCGGCCCTCATCGTCCTGCTGCCCGCCGGTTTCGCCGCCGGCGCGCTCACCGACGACTACGACGCGGGCCTCGGCCTGGACCTCGCGCGTTTCCGTGCCCACACCCGCCGCGTCACCGTCCATCTCATCTGGCTCGGCGTGCTCCTCACCTGGGCGTCGGTCGCCCTCCTGGCGCCACCGCTGCTGGACATGGGCCGCCGCACAGGCGTGCTGCTCGGCGCGATCCTCGTGGTGTCCGGGCCGACCGTCGTCGCGCCCCTGCTCGCCTTCGTACGGCCCACGGAGCGGGTGCGCCGCATCCTGGTGTGGGAGGGCACCCTGATCGACCCGATCGGCGCCCTCCTCGGGGCGCTCACCTTCCACGCCGTCTCCACGCAGGCGCACCGGGGTTTCGCCGCGCAATCCGCCCAGTTCCTGCTCAGCACCGGTGTCGGTGTCGCGGGCGCGGCTGCGGGGACCGCGATCCTCGTCCCCGCGCTGCGGCGGCTCCGGTCGGGGGAGGTGCTGGACTCCCTGGTGCAGTTCGCCGTGGTCGTGGGCGTCGCGGCGGTCTGCGACATCGTCCGTGACGACGCCGGACTCATCGCCGCGGTCCTGATGGGCCTGGCCGTCGCCAACGCGCCCGGAGCGGCCGCCCCGTCGCGGCGGCCCTTCTTCGAGCCCCTGGTCGCCCTCGTCATCGGCCTGCTCTTCGTCTCCATCTCCGCCGGGGTCACCCCGCACTCCCTGCGGGGCCTGCTCCTGCCCGCGCTCGGCCTGGTCGCCGTGCTCGTCCTCGTCGTCCGCCCGCTCGTCGCGGCACTGGCGTCGTGGGGGACCGGGCTCACCGCGGGGGAGCGGGGCCTCATCGGATGGATGGCGCCGCGCGGCATCGTCGCGGCGTCCACCGCGGCGACCTTCGCCGCCGAGCTGTCGGGCCACGGCCTGAAGGGCGCCGACCGGATCCTCCCGGTCACCTTCCTGGTGATCGTCGCCACCGTCACGCTCTACGGGCTGACGGCCGCCCCCGTCGCCCGGCGCCTCGGTGCCCTGGCCCCGGCGCGTTCCCGGCCCCTGCTCGTCGGCGGCGCCCCCTGGGTCGTCGACCTCGGACGGGCCCTGCGCTCCGCGGGCCTGGAGGTGGTGATGTGGGCCGGCAGCGAGGAGGAACGCGAACGCATCCGCGCCGCGGGGCTCGAGGTCGCCCCCGGCGAGCTGTTCGCCGCCGCGACGGGGGCCGGCGCGGAACTGGCGGGCCTCACCGCGATCCTGCTCCTCACCGGCGAGGACGACTTCAACGCGCTGGCCTCCACCAACCTCCAGGGCAGCCTGGAGGGCCCCGTCTACCGCCTCGCCCCGCCCTCCGACAGCCACGGTGTCGTCGCCCCGTTCACCGGTGGGGAGGTGCTCTTCGCACCCGAGCTGACCCGCCCCGAGGTGCAGCGCCGATACGACCGGGGCGAGCGCATCGTGACCCGCGGCGTCGACGGCCCGCTCCCCGAACCCGGGCAACTGCTCTTCCTCGTCCGCCCCGACGGCCGCCTCCACCCCGCCACCCGCTCCGCCGCCCCCCTCCGCCCCCGCCCCGGCGACGCGGCGGTGCTGCTCACGCGCTGACGTGCGGTGGTGCGCGGTCGCCCGGGACGGGCCCACGGGCCCTGCGTCCGTGCGGTGCCCCCGGGCGGACGCGCCCGCCCGGCACCGCCGTGCGTCGAGCGCGTCGAGGCGACGGGCCGCGCCGGCGGCAGGTTCCGCCGTCGCGTCGGCCCCGATGCCCGGCTCGCCGTCCTCCGGGGTTCGCGGTCTCGCGGTCCGGGGCGAGAGACACGGACCGGCCCGGGCGTCCGCCCCCCGTTACCGTTTTCGTGGCTCCGCAATGGGGCCTCCGGCCTGACTTCCCCCCTGTTGCGGTTGATGATCCGGGGGTGGTGTCACCGGGCTCGGAGGCATCGACGGACCGCTGATGAGGGGCTTGAGACCGGCTTGCCCTCCGCCCAAGCCCATGGTCAGCTACGGCCATGGGGGACGAGAATTCCGAGCACTTGGCACTCATCCGTCGCTGGCTCGCGGGCGAAACCGTCAACAACACCGTCGGCATCGAGATCGTCGGCGGCCCTTTCAACGGGCGGACCAAAATCGTCGTGCTCAATCAGGCAGGACTGCCGCCTGAAGGCTTCCGAGGCCGCCCCGGTCGAACGTCAGGACCCTGGAACCCCGCCGCCAAACACATCTACCTGGCAGTTCGAGCCCCGTATACCTCTGCGGGCTGGATCTACGAATACGCAGGCATCGACACAGCGGCGGATGGCTGACGCACGCTTCGCCTCCACCGGGGGCACCCCAACCGCTTGACCAAAGAGATAGGGGCACCCCCCCGCAGCCCGTCGCGGCGGCCGCGCTCGAGCGCGGAGCAGGCGAGGACCGGGTCCTTCCCGGCGCGGCCCCGGCGGCCCGGATCCCCGTGGCGAGCCGTCGCAGCCAGGGCGCGCGGTCCGCGTCGTCCGGCGGGTGTCCGGCGGCCGTCTTGGCGATGTCGCCTGCCGGATGGAGGTCGGCCCCGTCCACGAAGGGCACGGACGGCTCCCGCGCGGGCAGCCGTCCGACGGTGGTCTTGTCCGCGCCCGGGACGCCGAGGACGACCACGAGCGGGCGCCCGGGCCCGGTCATGTCACCCGCCGTCCCCGCCGGGCGGCGTCTGCCGCAGGTCGGCGTCCGTGAGCGGCTGGAGGGCGCCGCGGGTGTCCAGCCGGTACAGCAGCACCAGCGGCGGTCCGACCAGCACCACGGCGACCAGGGTCACCAGCGCCAGCCAGCGCAGCGTCGTGTCGGCGCCCGCGGCCTCCGCCACGGTCAGCGAGGTGGGGATCATGTACGGCCGCTGCGCCAGCCCCCAGGCGAAGACGATCAGCGCCACCGCGCCCACCGCCGTGTACCGCGCCCACCCGCCGCCGGGGCGCCACAGCAGCAACGCGGTGGCCACCGCGGCCGCCACCGCGAGCAGGACGAGGGCCAGCCCCGCTCCGCCGGTCAGCCCGGCGTACACGTACGGGGCGTCGTGCCGCGTCACGGAGAGGCCGATCAGCGCCAGCACGGCGAGGGCCGCCAGGCTGCTCCAGGCCCGGACCCGGAAGTAGCCCACCAGGTCGGGTGCGTCATAGCGGTGCGCGTCGGCACCGAGGAAGACGGCGCCCAGGAAGGCCGTCGCGGCGATGGTCAGCAGACCCGCGATCACCGAGGTCGGATTGGCCCACGCGTCGGCGGAGGCGGTGATGCCCGGGTCGACCCGGCCGGAGGCCAGCCCGCCCACCGCGGCGCCCAGGAAGAAGGGGGTGAGCAGCGAGGACACGGCGAAGGCGGCGCCGTACACGCGGCGCCCCGCCAGCCGCCGGATGGGCTTGCGCAGCCCGAATCCGGCGCCGCGCAGGACGAGGCCCACGGCCGCCAGCGCCAGCGGCAGCCACATGGCGGAGAAGACGGTCTGGAAGAGCACCGGGAAGCCCGTCCACATGACGACCAGCACGAAGACCAGCCAGACGTTGTTGGTCTCCCACACCGGGGCCATCGCGTGGTCGATCAGCCATCGCGGCCGCCTGCCCCGCGTAGCGCCCCCCGCGCACAGGTCCCAGAAACCGGCACCGTAGTCGGTGCCGCCCGCGCAGGCGTACGCGGCCACCGCCGCCAGCAGCACCCACGCGATGAGGTCCGCGATCACCGGCGCTCACCGCCGGCTGCGGCCGCCGCCGCGGACCGCGGCCCGTACGGCAGGTCCTCCTCGGGGCCCTCGTCGGCCTCGCGCCACCGGTCCCGCATCTTCAGCAGCACCACCACGAACGAGGCCATGACCAGCACGTACACCACGACGACCAGGCCCAGCATCGCCCACAGGGCGCCCGCGCCGGTGTCCGTCACGGCCTCCGACACCCGCATGTGCATGTACACGATCCAGGGCTGGCGGCCCACCTCCGTGGTGATCCAGCCGCACTCCATCGCCACCAGGCACGCCGCGCCCGCGACGGCCGCGCACCGGAAGAACCACGGCGACCGGGGCAGATCGCGGCGGCGCCACCAGCACCAGGCGTACCAGAGCACGAGCAGGACCAGCAGGCTCCCGATGATCACCATGATGTCGAAGGCCCAGTGGACGATCGTGGCCTGCGTCGCGTTGGGCCGGTCGCCGGCCGGCACCGCCGACAGCCCCGTCACCCGGGTGTCGGGGCTGAAGCCGGCGAGGATGGAGTCGAGCTGCGGGATCTTGATGCCGCCGGTCACCGATCCGTCGGGGTGCAGCCGGCCGAAGATGTACTCCGGCACATGGGTGTCGGTCTTCCACACCAGCTCGGTCGCCGCGAACTTCACCGGCTGCTCCCGGAAGACCGCGCGGGCGATGGAGTCGCCGAGCACGAGCTGCACCGGAGTCAGGATCGCCGCGACGGTGAAGGGGAGTACGAAGCCCAGCCGGTGGTAGTGGTCGCGGCGGCCGCGCAGCCAGCCCGTGGCGTAGACGCCCGCCACCACGTACGCCGCGGCGAGGAAGGCGCCCACCACGAAGTGCCAGTACTCGGGGCCGAAGATCGGCGTGAAGATCGCCCGCCGGATGTCGATCTCCACCGGATCGCCGGCCGCGTCGAGGGCGAAGCCCCGCGGGGTGTTCATCCACGCGTTCGCGGCCAGGATGCCGAAGGCCCCCAGCAGCGCGGCCGCGGGCAGCGGGACCGCCAGCCAGAAGTGCGTCCACGGCTTCAGCCGGCGCCAGCCGTACAGGTAGATCGCGATGAGGATCGCCTCGAGGAAGAAGGCCCACGCCTCGATGCCGAAACCGAGGCCGAAGACGTCGCCCCAGCGGCCCATCAGGCCCGGCCAGAGCAGTCCGAACTCGAACGACAGGACGGTGCCGGTGACGATGCCGATCGCGAACTGCACGGCCATCACCGCGGACCAGCGCCGGGCCAGCCGCAGCGCGTCGGCGTCGCCCTTGCGCAGCCCGCGGTAGTGCATCAGCAGCGTCAGCCCGGGCAGGGCGACGCCGAACGGGACGAGCAGGATGTGGGTGCCCAGGGTGAAGGCCATCAGCTCACGGGCCGGCAGCAACTGGGCCGGGACGTCCGCGAGGAGGCCGGTCGCGTGGGTCATGGACGTGCTCAGCCCCCCGTGGCGAAGCCGGGGAGGAACCTCGTGCCGTCGTCGAGGACCGGATACCCGAGGGGCCCCGGTCCGTTGCTGCCGCTGGTTGCCACGGTGTCTCCGATGTCTCGCGGACGGCTGGCGAGCCGGACGGCCCGCGGCTGCCCGCGGGCGGTCCGCGGACACCACGAAATCGCCGCGCGGGCCGCCCCGCGCGGCGGCGGGCGTGCCGTTGGCCCGTTGGGGCGGACGGACCGGGCCGAACGGAGCAACGCGGCGGCCCGCCCGGCACGGCGTGCGGCGTGGCCGGCGCGGTGGTCGAATGGGTGGCGAGGGGCGACGAGAGGGGAGCGAACCATGGTGGGTCTCCTGCGCGGAGCCGCGCGCACCGCCGTCGTGGCGGGCACGGCCACCGCCGTCTCCAACCGGGTGTCACGACGCCAGCAGGGACGCTGGGCCCAGCAGGACTACGGGCAGGCACCGGTCGAGCAGCCCGGATACGCGGCCCCCGCCCCGCCCCCGCCCGCCCAGGCGGGCGACATGGCGGGCAAGCTGGAGCAGCTCAAGCAGCTCGGCGAACTGAAGGAACAGGGAATCCTCACCGAGGAGGAGTTCCAGACGCAGAAGCGCGCGATCCTCGGCGGCTGACGGCCCCGGCCGGCCGGAGACAACGCCGCAGACGCCTGTGGGCGGCACCGCCGGTCTCCCGGTCGTGCCGCCCACAGGCGTCTGCGTGGTGTCCGAGGGGGGACTTGAACCCCCACGCCCGATAAAGGGCACTAGCACCTCAAGCTAGCGCGTCTGCCATTCCGCCACCCGGACAGGGTGTTGGCCGCCCGGCACTCGTCCCGGCGACGTGGAAAACAATAGCAAACATCCGGAGGTCCCCGGTCACACGGTTTCCGTGACGGGTGCGTGACGGCGTGCGGGGGCCCTCGCGGGCCCCGGAGGGGGCGCGGGAGGATGGCCGGGACCGACGAACGAAGGAGACAGCGTGAGTGAGTCGAGCTCGGCCGCCCGTACGATCACCGGAGAGGACGAGGTCGTCGACCTCTGCCGGGACCTGATCCGGATCGACACCAGCAACTACGGCGACCACTCCGGGCCGGGTGAGCGGGCCGCGGCCGAGTACGTGGCGGAGAAGCTCGCCGAGGTCGGCCTGGAGCCGCGGATCTTCGAGTCGCACAAGGGGCGGGCCTCCACCGTCGCCCGTATCGCGGGCGAGGACCCCTCCCGTCCCGCGCTGCTGATCCACGGCCACACCGACGTCGTGCCCGCGAACGCCGACGACTGGACGCACCACCCCTTCTCCGGCGAGATCGCCGACGGGTGCGTGTGGGGACGCGGTGCCGTCGACATGAAGGACATGGACGCGATGACCCTGGCGGTCGTGCGCGACATGCTGCGCAGCGGCCGCCGGCCGCCCCGCGACATCGTGCTGGCCTTCCTCGCGGACGAGGAGGCGGGCGGCGTCTACGGGGCGCGGCATCTGGTCGACCGGCACCCCGGGCTCTTCGAGGGTGTGACCGAGGCCATCGGCGAGGTCGGCGGCTTCTCCTTCACCGTCAACGAGGATGTGCGCCTGTACCTGATCGAGACCGCCCAGAAGGGCATGCACTGGATGCGGCTCACGGTGGACGGCACCGCGGGGCACGGGTCCATGACGAACACCGACAACGCCATCACAGAGCTCTGCGAGGCGGTCGGCCGGCTCGGCCGGCACGAGTTCCCGGTGCGGGTGACCAAGTCCGTGCGCGGTTTCCTGGACGAGCTGGGCGACGCCCTCGGTACCGAGCTCGACCCGGAGGACATGGAGGCGACGCTCGCCAAGCTGGGCGGCATCGCCAAGATCATCGGGGCGACGCTGCGGAACACCGCGGCGCCCACGATGCTGGGCGCCGGCTACAAGGTGAACGTCATCCCCGGTCAGGCGACCGCTCACGTGGACGGCCGCTTCCTGCCCGGGTACGAGGAGGAGTTCCTCGCCGACGTCGACCGGATCCTCGGGCCCCGGGTGAGGCGCGAGGACGTGCACTCCGACAAGGCGCTGGAGACCAGCTTCGACGGCGCGCTGGTCGACGCCATGCAGGCGGCGCTCAAGGCCGAGGACCCGATCGCCCGCGCGGTGCCGTACTGCCTGTCCGGCGGGACCGACGCCAAGTCCTTCGACGACCTGGGAATCCGCTGCTTCGGATTCGCCCCGCTGCGGCTTCCCCCGGAGCTGGATTTCGCCGGAATGTTCCACGGCGTGGACGAGCGGGTACCGGTCGACGGACTGAAGTTCGGCGTGCGTGTTCTCGACCGTTTCCTGGCGAACTGCTGAAACGACGCTCGCATTATCGACATTTCTTGCCGCTTAGCCGAAAAGAGTGAATGAATCCTGGCGGCAGTAGCGCGCCTCCTCCCTGGTCGTTGGTTCGTGTGCGGTCCGAGGTTGGGGCCGTTTTGCCAACAAGGAGGAAAAATGATCAAGAAGGTCGTCGCTGCTGCCGCTGTCACCGGTGGGCTCGTGGCTGCGGGTGCCGGCGTGGCCGTCGCCGACTCCGGCGCTCAGGCTGCCGCCGTCGGTTCCCCGGGGGTCCTGTCCGGCAATGTGATCCAGGTGCCCGTCAACATCCCGGTCAACCTGTGCGGCAACACGATCAACATCGTGGGGCTGCTGAACCCGGCCCTGGGCAACGCCTGCTTCAACAACTGACGTCGCGGCGGGCCGCACTGCTGCAGGCCTGATCACGGCGGCCCCGGATGCGCCATCTCCGCGTTCCGGGGCCGCCGCACCGGCTAGGGGTGGGACACCGGTTTTCCGGCCCCGGGGGGTCATTCATTCCCCCGGCGGGCGATTGTCCGCCGGTTTCCGTATCGGAAAAGCAAGAGGCAGGGACATTCAATGCGATCAGTCGCGAAAAAGGGGCTGCTCACGGCAGTCGCGACGGGCGGCGTGCTCGCCGTCACCGGCGGTATGGCCTACGCGGACTCCCACGCGTCCGGGGTCGCCGCCGGCTCTCCGGGCGTTCTGTCCGGCAACACCATCCAGGCGCCGGTGAACATTCCGATCAACGCCTGCGGCAACACCGTGAACATCGTCGGGATCCTCAACCCGGCGGCGGGCAACACCTGCGTCAACGGCTCCGTCGGGCACGGCAAGGGCCACGGCTACGGCCACGACAAGGGCAAGGGCTACGGCAAGAAGAGCAGCGGCGGCTACCGCGGCAAGGACAGCGGCGGCTACCGCGACAAGGACGGCGGCTCGGGCCACGGCGGTGGCAAGAGCTACGGCGGTGGCAAGGGCTACGGCCACGACAAGGGCAAGGGCTACGGCAAGGGCCACGGCTACGGTGACGACCACGGTTACGGTCACGGCGGCGGCGCCTCGGCGCGCGCGGCCGCGGTCGGCTCCCCGGGCGTTCTGTCCGGCAACGTCGTCCAGGCACCGATCAACATCCCGGTCAACGCCTGCGGCAACTCGCTGAACCTGGTCGGTCTCGGCAACGCCGCCCTCGGGAACGCCTGCGTCAACAACGGCGGCCACGGCTACCGCCACGAGGGCAAGGGCCACCACCACAAGCCCGAGCACCACGGCAACCGCCACAAGCCGGGCAAGGAGAACAACGAGAAGGGCGGCGGCGGTGGCGGCGGTGGCGGCGGTGGCGGCGGCGGTGGCAACCAGCCGCAGTCCATGGGCCACGGCGGTCCGTCCCTGGCCCGTACCGGTGCCGGTGACGTCGCCACGGGGCTGCTGACCAGCGCCGGTCTCCTGCTGGGCGGCGCGGTGCTGTTCCGCCGCGCCCGCGCGGTCAAGAACTGATCGTTCCGGTCACATCTCGTCGAGCGGGGCCCCGCGGTGCGCGGGGCCCCGTTCCGCATGTGGGCGATCTCACCAGGTGGCGCGTATCTGCCGGATGATCCGACGGCGCAGCCGCACCCTGCGGCTGCCGTCCGGGTAGAGGCGAAGGCGGTCGAGCTCCCAGTGACCGTACTCGGCGTGGTCGGTCAGCATGCGATGAGCCTCCTTGCGGGAGACTCCCCGTGGCACGTACACATCTCTGAATTCGTATTCGGGCATCGCATCTATTGTGCGGGGAACGCCTCGGTACGGATAGCGTCTTCTGCATGTCTGATGCCGCGCAGCCCACCGTTGCCGAGGTACGAGCCGCCGTCGAGGCGGTGAAAGCCGCGCTGGACCGTCACCTCGCCGCGATCGAGAACCGCACCGGGGACGACGATCCCGCGGTCTACCAGGCCTTCGAGGGCCTCGCCTCGGCCGCCGAGGCCTACGACGAGCTGCTCTACGACACCTACGACGAGGTCACCCCCTTCGAGGTGCCGCTCGGGGACACCCTGCCCGAGTACGCGGGACCCGGGGAACCGGGCGCGATCAGCGTCCTGATCCGCCGGGACTACACCGTCGCCGACCCGCAGCGGCTGCGCCATCAGGCGGAACGCGTCTCCGACGCCGCCGGGGCCGACATCGGCGCGGCGGTCGGCGCCCTCTTCGGGGAGTACGAGCCCGACGAGATCGCCGAGCGCCACAAGGAGTTCGGCCTGGACGAGGGCGACTCCACGCTCTGGGTCACCGCGGCCCGGGCCGCCGAGCCCGGCGAGTGGCTCTCCGCGCCCTTCGACCAGGCCGACCCGCGGCAGCTGCTCTGCCGCTTCGACGTCAGCGCCGTGTACGACGACGAGGCCGACGCGGACGAACTCGACCGGCTCGCCTGAGCCGGGCGAGGGCCCGGGCCCGGGGAACCGCCCCCGGGCCCGCGCGGCGGATCACTCCGCCGCTGTGGCGGCCGCCGCCTGCTCGCGCAGGATCTCGCGCAGACGCGTGGTGCGCTCCCGGGCGGGGATCTCCGCCACGGCGCGGGGGAGCGCCTCGTCGACGCCGTGCACCACGGACAGATGGCGCTCGCCGCGGCTGAAGGCGGTGTAGACCCAGGCTCGGGTCAGCGCCCGCGCCTCGTCGCCCGGCAGTACCACGACGGCGGCCGGCCAGCGGCGGCCCGCGGCCTGATGCGCCGTGACCGCCCAGCCGTGCCGCACCTGGGCGGCGACCGCGTCGGGGGCCACCACGACGGCGGTGCCCCCGCAGTCGAGCCGCAGCCCTTCCGCGTCGGCGGAGACGACGGTGCCCGGAACGGCGGTACCGGGGGCCGGCACATGGACGATCCGGTCGCCCGGGTCGAAACCGCCGAAGCGGCCCGGACCCGGGTTGAGGCGCTCCTTGAGCGCGGCGTTGAGCGCCCGGGTGCCGGCGGCGCCCCCGTGGCCCGGGGTGATCACCTGGGTCTGCTCCGGGGGTACGCCGATGGCCCGGGGCACGGAGTCCGCGACCAGCTGGACCGTACGGTGGACGGCCTCGGCGGCGTCCCTCACCGGGACGATCACGACCTCCTTGCCGGGCGCGTCGACGGCGGCGAGCTCACCGAAGCCGATACCGGAGACCAGCTCGCCGATCGGGCCCGCGTCGGGGGTGCGGGAGGCGACCTGCGGGCACACCTTCGCCGCCAGCAGGTCGGCGAAGACCCGGCCCGGCCCCGAGGACCACAGCACCGCCGGATCCCCGGAGAGCACGAGCCGGGCGCCGTCCGGGACGGCCTCGACCAGGGTCGCGGCCGTCTCCACGTCCAGCTGTGGCGCGTCCACCACCGCCAGCAGATCCAGCGCCAGCGCCCCGTCCTCGTCCCGGCCGGGGCCCTCGTGGCCCGAGAGGAGCCCGGCGAGCGTCGCGGTCGCCTCCTCGCCCACGGCCCCGGCCAGCCGCCGCCTGCCGTCCTCGGTGGCCGCGACGGCCCAGGCGCGCAGCCCCAGCGCCCGCGCGGCCGCCACCAGCGCGGCCGGCTCGGCGCGGGCGGCCTCCGCGCCGGTGTGGGCGACGAGCCCGCTCCCGGCGGCCGCCCGGACCAGCGCCGCGGCGGACGGGGACGGGGCCGCGCCGGCCGCGCCCTCCCAGTCCTGCGACTCGTCCGCCTCGAAGGTGTTGAGGAGTCTGCTCAGACCGTCCGCCAGGCTCTCCTCGGCGAGCGCGTACCGGTCCAGGCCGAGCAGCAGCCGCACCGGCGTCTCCTCGTCCTCCTCGTCTGCCGCCGGACGGGCTCCGGCGCTCTCGTCGGGGACGTGGAAGACCAGCACCAGGCCGTCCTCGACAGCGGACTTCAGGGCCTCCTCGGCGTCGGTGACGCCGTTCCGGCCGAGCGCCGCGCCCAGGGCGGTCCACTCCAGCGCGGTGTGGCCCCGCTCGGCCGCCATCTCCAGCAGCCGGACGACCAGCGCCCGCACCCGCCGCTCGTCGTCCGGGCCGCCCTCGCCGCCGAGCAGCGCCTTGGCGAAACCGTCGGCCTGGTCCACCCGGACACCGCCGAGCGCCAGGATCTGCCACGGATCCTCGCGGAGCGCCTCCCCGGCCCGTTCGCCCAGTGCCTCCACGGCCGCCTCGGCCAGGCTCTCCGGCGCCCCGCCCGCGGCGAGCACCGTCCGCGCGGCCGCGAGCGCGTCCCCGCTGAGCTGCGCGGGCAGGGCGGGCCGGGCCACCGCGGCGGGCGCGGGGGCAGGGGCCGGAGCGGGTGAGGTCGCGGCGGGGCGCGGTGCGGGCGGCCGCACCGGCTCGCCGGCGGCGGCCCTGGCGGGCGCCGCCGGGCGCTCGCCGCGCTCGATCGCCCGCACCGCCGCGGCCAGGTCGGAGAGTTCGGCGGGGAGCTGCGAACCGACGCCCTCGGTCGACGGCCGCGGCCGTCGGGGAGCCGCGCTCTCCTCGCCGGCCGCGCCCTCCGGCTCGGCGCGTTCCTCGCGGTCGTCCCGGTCGTCGGTCACGATGGCCTCCGTTGTACGGCGGACTACGGACGGGGCCCGATCACAGCGTGCTCCAGTCGTGGTCCGGATAGCGGTGCACCGGCGCAGAGACGTCGTCCAGCGCCTGGCAGATCTCATCCGGAAGACTAAGGGTCTCCACTGACAATGCCTCCGCGAGCTGCCGGGCGTTGCGCGCGCCGACGATCGGCGCCGCGACGCCGGGGCGGTCCCGCACCCAGGCCAGCGCCACCTGCAGCGGGGTGGCGGCCAGTCCGTCGGCCGCTATCGCGAGCGCGTCCACGATGAGCCGGGCCGTCTCGTCGAGGTAGGGGGCGACGAAGGGCGCCATGTCCTCGGAGCCGCCGCGCGAGTCCTGCGGGGTCCCGTGCCGGTACTTGCCCGTCAGGACCCCGCGCCCCAGCGGGGAGGAGGGCAGCAGGCCCACCCCCAGGTCCAGCGCGCCGGGCAGCACCTCGCGTTCGACGCCGCGTTGCAGCAGCGAGTACTCCATCTGCGTGCTGGCCAGCGGCGTGCGTGCCGGCAGGGCCCGCTGCCAGGTGGCGGCCTTGGCGAGCTGCCAGCCGCAGAAGTTGGAGACGCCGACGTAGCGGGCGCGGCCGGAGCTGACCGCGAGGTCCAGGGCCTGCAGCGTCTCGTCCAGCGGGGTGGCCGGGTCGTACGCGTGCACCTGCCAGAGGTCCACGTAGTCCGTGCCGAGCCGCTGGAGGGAGGCGTCCAGGGCGGCCAGCAGGTGGCCGCGCGAGGCGTCGAAGCGGCGGTAGGGGTCCGGCACGCTGCCGGCCTTGGTGGCGATCACCAGGTCCGAGCGCGGCACCAGGTCCTCGACCAGCCGGCCGAGAAGGTACTCGGCGCCGCCGTCCCCGTACACGTCGGCGGTGTCCACGAGCGTGCCCCCGGCCTCCCAGAAGGCCTTGAGCTGGTCGGCGGCGTCGAGTTCGCCGGTGTCGCGCCCCCAGGTCAGCGTGCCGAGTCCGAGCCGGGACACACGCAGTCCAGTGCGGCCGAGGTGCCTTTGCTCCATGAGGGGTGACATTACTGGTCGTCCGGGAGCTTTGGGCAGGAGTGATGTACCCGACAGGCGCCGGCGCGCGCCCGGAGCGATATGGTCCGGGGAACAAAGACGTTACTCATCGGTAAGGGGATCGCCATGCGGCTCGGGATCAACCTCGGCTACTGGGGCGCCGGGATGGACGCCGACAACCTCGCCGTGGCGCAGGAGGCGGACCGCCTCGGCTACTCCGTGTGCTGGGCGGCCGAGGCCTACGGTTCGGACGCGCCCACCGTGCTCTCCTGGGTCGCCGCGCAGACCGAGCGCATCGACGTCGGCTCGGCCATCTTCCAGATCCCGGCCCGTACGCCCGCGATGACGGCGATGACCGCCGCCACCCTCGACTCCCTGTCCGGCGGCCGTTTCCGGCTGGGCCTGGGCGTCTCCGGCCCGCAGGTCTCCGAGGGCTGGTACGGCGTGAAGTTCGACAAGCCGCTGGCGCGCACGCGCGAGTACGTCGACATCATCCGCAAGGCGATGTCCCGGGAGCGGCTGAGCCACGAGGGCGAGCACTGGACGTTGCCGCTGCCCGGCGGCCCCGGCAAGGCGCTGAAGCTGACCGTGCACCCGGTGCGCGAGCACATCCCGCTGTACATCGCCGCCATCGGCCCGAAGAACCTGGAGCAGACCGGCGAGATCGCCGACGGCGCGCTGCTGATCTTCCCCTCCGCCGCCCACCTGGAGGACACCGCGATCCGCCACATCAGGGCGGGCCGCGAGAAGGCCGGGAAGACCATGGACGGCTTCGACGTCTGCCCGACCGTGCCGCTCGCCGTCGGCGAGGACGTGGACGCGCTGGCCGACATCTTCCGCCCCTACACCGCGCTGTACGTCGGCGGGATGGGCAGCCGCAAGCAGAACTTCTACAACCAGCTGGCGCAGCGCATGGGGTACGAGAAGGAGGCCGCCGAGATCCAGGACAAGTACCTGTCCGGCGACAAGAACGGCGCGGCCGCCGCGATCCCGCGCGAGCTCATCGACTCCACCACCCTGCTCGGCTCCGTGGAGCGGATCGCCGACCGGATGGGGGCCTACGCGGCGGCGGGTGTGACCACCCTGACGCTCGCCCCGGCCGGCTTCACCCTGGACGAGCGGATCACCGCGCTGCGCGCGGGCGTCGAGGCGCTGGAGCGCGCCGGCCTCGCCGAGTAGGACACCGCCCCGGGGCGGCCTGGTCCCGGCTCAGCCCGGGACCAGCCGCCCCATCAGCCGCCCGAAGGCGATCAGCCGCGCTATCTGCCCGGCCCCGCCGTCGTCGAGGGACTTGCTGAAGCGGAAGGCCTCGGGCCGGAAGCGGGCCGCGGCGACCGTGCCGTCGGAGTCATCGCGCACCGCGCTCAGTTCCTGCGGCATCGCGGTCGCCAGCACCACGTACACGCCGCGGTCGATCCGGCGGCCCTGCTCGTCGCGGCCCACCAGGGTGCGCATGCCGACGTGGCCGATCGACTCCAGGGGCAGCACCTGCACGGAGGAGTCCAGCACCCGGCCGCCCGGCGCCTCCTCGTCGGCGATTTCCTCGCTGTGCCACAGGATGAGCCGCCGGCCGTCGCAGACCGCGGCCTCCTGCCACACCGAGGTGCCGGCCTCCGTCAGGTCGACGACGCGCTCCAGGGTGAAGCCGCGGACCCGCCGCCGGCCCAGGACGCCGGCGATCGCATCGAGGGCCACGTCGGAGTGGAGGAAGTACGCGCGTGCCGCGTCGTCCAGGCGCGCGTAAGGGGCCCAGTCCGAGCCCGCCGGGCCCACGGGGCGTGCCGTCGTCCGGCTGCGCGTCGCCTTGCTGAACATGTCTTGGTCGTGACCCCTCCGAGGGGCAATGAAATCACGGGCACTTCGGCCGGCGGCGGCGCCCCTCGGTTTCCGCGGCCGTGGTGGGGGCTCGGGGGTCTTCCCCGCCACGGCCGTCACCAAACACAACGCCCGGAAGGGCCAGGGGTTACGTGCCGGGTGCCGGACGGTCCTCATCCGTTCGGCCGAGTTGACGCGCGGGCCTGTTGCCTCCCGCTTTGCGTGCGACTTGACTCGTCTTTTGCGTATGCCCGATTCGCGCAGGAGGTACGTCATGCTCTCCGCCCGGAGTCTGTTCCAGGAGATCCTCGACAACGACGACTCCTTCCGGCTGTTCTGCTCGATCGCCGCCAGCGGCGAGTCGCAGGGCGGCTGGGAGAACGGCAGGATCGCCGCACTGGTTCCCGGGTCCCAGCGCGAGCTGGCCCCCAAGATCGCCCGGCACGGTGCCGACGAGGACAAGCACGGCCGGATCTTCAACGCGCTGATGCACAAGCGCGGCCTGGAGCCCGTCCCGGTGCCCCCCGAGACCGACTACACGATGCTCCTGGAGCGCGGGGGCATCGGCCTGACCCACGAAAAGCTGCGCCGCGACGAGCCGCTGACCGTCGAGGACATCGTGACCTACCTCGCCCACAGCCGGGTCACCGAACAGCGCGCCTCCGAGCAGATGGCCCTGCTCACCAAGTACTTCGCGGACCACCCGGACATCGGCAAGGCCGTCCGCATGATCTCGGGCGACGAGGACAACCACCTCGCCTACTGCCACGAGGAACTGCTGCGCTTCGCCTACGCCGGCCACGGCCACGCCATCCATCGCATCCTGCGCGAATGCGCCCACGCCGAGATCCGCATCTACCGCGACGTCAGTCTCGCCGTCATGGACCACATGGGCCGGATCCTCGGCTGGTCGAGGGCGAAGGCCGCGCTGCTGCGGGCCGGGATCCACGCGGCGTACGCCTACGAGCGGCTGGGCGGCTGGCGGCGCATGGTCCGCCTCGCCATGCCCCAGCGGCGCGACGCCCTCGGCGGCGGTCCGGAGCCCGCGGCCGAGCCCGCGGTCTGAACCCGCGGCCCCGGCCGCCGGTCCGAACCGGTGGCTGTGAGCGGTCCCGGGGCGGCGGGTCCGTCACAGGCTCGCGGTGC